>CAKZOK010000165.1 GCA_937136415.1 uncultured Cytophagales bacterium
GGTTCTATGACAACAGGTGTTGAGAAAATTGCTGATGAGTATTCTATGACAAAAGCAGGCGATTTAGCTGCTTTTTATGAAGGAACTGCTTATCTGAAACAAGGAAAATTCAATGAAGCTATCGAAAGTTTGAAAAAGTTTGATGCTGATGATTATTTAGTTCAAGCTAGAGCTTATTCTCTTATTGGAGATGCGTATATGGAACTTGAAAAATTAGATGATGCAATTACCTATTATAAAAAAGCAGCAAGCCATGCTCCAAATGATTTCTTTACTCCAGAATATTTGATGAAATTAGGTTTGGCATACGAACTCAAAAATGATTATGCAATGGCCGTACAGACGTATGAAACTATTGTGAAAAAACACAAAAAATCAGATGCTGTAAATAAAGCAAAACGTGCTTTAGGACGTGCTCAGAGTTTGAACAAAAAAGCAGCTTAATTTTTAGAAATAAAAATTGATAAAAATGAATTTAATAAAAAACTCCTTTTAATCTTTTATGATTGAAAGGAGTTTTTTTGTGAGTGATATTTTTTTTATAGAATCAATTTAGTGAAACTAGAAAAAAGAGTGATAAAATAATTAGTTTTTTCATATCTGTTTAATCAATAAAATCAGCGTTTCAAAAACTAAAATTACAATCTCTGCATCAAAACTTCCACTTGTTCTTTTTTCCAGCTTGCAAAATCACCAGCCAAAATGTGTTTTCTTGCTTCTCCTACCAAATGAAGATAAAAAGCTAAATTATGCGTAGAGGCAATATAAGCTCCCAAAATTTCATTGGCTTTGTTTAGATGACGCAAATAAGATTTTGAATAAGTATTGCTGACATGGCACTCCAATCCATCATCTAAAACGCTAAAATCTTTTTCCCATTTTTTATTTTTAATATTAATAATTCCTTTTGTAGTAAAAAGCATTCCATTTCGTGCATTTCGGGTTGGCATTACACAATCAAACATATCTACACCAAGCGCAATTCCTTCCAAAATATTAGCAGGCGTTCCTACTCCCATCAAATAACGAGGTTTGTCTTTTGGCAAAATATCACAAACAAGCTCTGTAAACTCATACATTTTTTCGGCTGGTTCGCCTACCGAAAGCCCACCGATTGCATTTCCTTCTCTATTTTGTTCGGCTACAAATTCGGCAGAAGCTCTACGCAAATCTTTGTAAGTACTTCCCTGAACAATAGGAAAAAGTGTCTGCTCATAGCCATATTTGCCTTCCGTCGAATCAAAACGATTGATACAACGTGTAAGCCAACGATGAGTCATTTCCATTGATTTTTTGGCATATTGATAATCAGAAGGATAAGGAGGGCATTCATCAAAAGCCATAATTATATCTGCACCAATGCTTCGCTGAATATCCATTACATACTCGGGTGTAAAGTTCAGCTTCGAACCATCTATGTGTGATTTGAAAATAACACCTTCCTCTTTTATTTTGCGCATTTGCCCAAGTGAATACACTTGATAACCACCACTATCGGTCAAAATGGGCTTATCCCAGTTCATAAATTTATGCAATCCACCTGCAGCCTCTAGTACTTCAGTATTCGGACGAAGGTATAAATGATAGGTATTTCCTAAAATAATTTGAGCCTTTACTTGCTCTTTTAATGCTTCTGGTGGAACACCTTTTACAGTTCCTAATGTTCCAACAGGCATAAAAATAGGCGTTTGTATTTTTCCGTGTGCTGTTGTGAGTGTTCCTGCTCGTGCAGAGCTATTTTTGTCGGTAGTGTGGAGTTCGAATTTCATTGAGTCTAACTTATGTGATTTTTTTAGGCTTGCAAGTTCGTTAAAAAACAAGTTTGTATCAAATTCTATTTTTATCAATTTTTGTAATATTGATTTTTTTACAAAAAATATGGGAGTTGTTTTTAGTAAACTATAACTTTATAGTTTAAAATTATACACTATTTTTACATTTAATCATTCAATTTATCATTACAATTAAATAAAAATGGATTTTTTACCACAAGATTTAGAAAATTATGTATTGGCACATTCTCAAAACGAATTACCTGTTTTAAAAGAGTTGGATAGACAAACACATTTGAGAGCAAACAAACCTCGTATGCTTTCTGGGCATTTACAGGGCAATTTTCTTCAAATGATTTCAAGATTAATGCAGCCAAAACGCATTCTGGAAATAGGAACTTATACAGGATATTCGGCTATTTGTTTGGCGCAAGGCTTACAAGAAAATGGCATTTTGCATACAGTTGATAATAATGTAGAGCAAGAAAGTATTACAAAAGAATTTGTCCAAAAAGCAGGTTTGGAAGACAAAATCAGACTTCATTTGGGAAATGCTGCCGATATTATTCCAACAATTTTGACAGAAAAAGAAGAGTGGGATATGGTTTTTATTGATGCCGATAAATCAAATTATAGTTTGTATTACGATTTGGTTTTTGATAAAGTCAGAAAGGGAGGAGTTATAATTGCTGATAATGTACTTTGGAGTGGAAAAGTATTGATTGATGAAAAAAATCGAAAGAAAAACGATAAAGATACAAGGGCATTAATTGATTTTAACCAAAAAAATAATCAAGATAATCGTACTTTTCATACGCTTTTGCCACTGCGTGATGGACTGATGATGGCGATAAAAAACTAAAGAACATTTTTATCAAAATCTACGTACTAGGTAATACCAATTACTAAAACTACTATATGCCCACCAAACTTCCTACGCAAGCAATTTGCTTAAATTGTAATCATCAAGTTCAAACAGAAAATAAATATTGCCCAAGTTGTGGACAAGAAAATGCAGACAAACGCATTTCTTTATTTTTATTATTAGAAGATGCTGTTTCGACAGTTTTTAATTTTGAATCAAGAGTTTTCAAGACTATTCCTTATTTTTTGTTTTATCCCGGACGACTTACTAATGAGTTTTTGGGAGGAAAAAGAGTGCGATATATGCACCCTTTCAAAATTTATTTACTTTCAAGTATTCTTTTTTTCTTTGTTGCAATCCAATTATTTACGCCTGCTCTTGAAGATACAATTAGGCAGCTTGATAAGCAAGAAGAAGAGATAACAATCGGATTGTCTTTGGAGGATTCAATAAAGGCAAGTAATGAAGATAAAAATGATTTTGTTAAGGGCTTTGAGGTAGGAGTTGCCCAACAAGATAGCCTTGATTCTGTTGCGATTGTGCTTTCAGAAAAGTTTGAAAAAAAACAGATTGCTTTGAAGGATTCTATTTCTCAAATTATTACAATAATAAAAAAAGGAGAACTCAACGATTCTACTATTAATTTGGATTCATTAAAAAATTTGGTAAAAGATAGCGCACTTTTGGCAGAAACAATTTTGCTTTTTGATAAAAAAACAAAAGATGAAAGTGATGGATTACGTAGGTTTTTTAGATTAATTCAAGATAGAGATGTAACACCAGAAGCATTATTGGATTCACTTGGAACAAAAAACAAAGACGCTATTACTATTCAATTTGCCGAACAATTATTAAAAATAGGTAGAAATGACCCTGCTATTTTCTTAGCAAATATTATTAATAATATTGGTACACTTATGTTTTTTACGCTACCAATACTTGCCTTCTTTTTTATGCCTTTTTATCTTCGAAGAAAAAAATATTATATAGACCACCTTATTTTTACACTTCATTTACAAGCATTTACTTTCATTATTCTAACATTTATAACTTTGTGTTTTAATTGGGACTTTTTTTGGGTTGGCTTTATACTATTTTTTGGATTGATAATCTATGTTTGGTTTGCCTTTAAGAAAGTGTACAAACAAGGGTTTTTCAAAACAACCATCAAAGCCTGCATGATTTCTTTTCTTTACGTGATTACACTTATATTTATGCTTTCTGCAAATCTGATGTATTCTTTCTTTATGTTTTAATAAATTAAAAATCATCTTCAAATTCCATCAAAAAAAGCTCATAAGCAGATTTTAGCTCTTGAAGTGATTTTAAAGTAATTTTATCAACTTCTTTATTTTCTTTTTGAGATTGATGAATTACTTTCTGACAAATTTCAATTCCTTTTAAATAAGTCTGATTTGCCTTTTTATAGTCTTCCAAATTAGCATACAATTCGGCTGCATGATAATAAGTAGGAATATAATTAGAATGATTTTGAAGTAAATTTTTATAATATTCTAAAGCTTTTTGAACATCTGTTTTGAGATATTCGGTGGCAATGGCATATAATAAAAATGTATCATTAGGTTCTTTTTTTAGAAAATCTAAAAGTTGGTGTAATCGATTCATTTTAAATAAATTATTAAATATTCTTGATTAGCTTAATAAAGTTTATAAGTTTCTTTCCAAGGTTTGACAGGATTTCTGTTAGGAATTATTTCACCAGTTTCTTCG
The DNA here is from genome assembly GCA_937136415.1 of uncultured Cytophagales bacterium. GTDB lineage: Bacteria > Bacteroidota > Bacteroidia > Cytophagales > Bernardetiaceae > Bernardetia. The sequence goes on from CAKZOK010000165.1 coordinate 4,369, forward strand.
TCTATTTCCACTTTTATTTTTTGCCCTGTTGTTATTTTTTTAATCTTAAATTTTGGTAATTCTTGTGTATAAAAAAAAGGCTGATTTGGTTTATAAACCTCTGTATCCATATTGTAAAAGGGAATGACAACATAACCATACAATCTAAATTCTTCGGGCAAATCTCTTTTATTTTGAGGATAAACATATAAGAAAAATTCATTTTCAAGGTTTCTTCGTGGCAATTTTGGATTATAATAAGTTAGTTTTGTTTTGTCTTCGCTCAAATAGACTCCAAAAAAGTCACCATCTATAATTCGTTTTCCGTCTATATCTTTTACTTTATAGGTGTTTTGGGCAGCTTCTTCGGTGCTTCTTCCTTGCATAATCATATTATAAGTTGGCTTTTCTTCAATGCGCCAACTAAAATTATTTAGCTGAGAATTTTTTCGTGTGATAAGTTGAGGAGGAATAACTTGCCCTTCAGGTTGTTGTAAAAACAAAATTTCTTCAAGCTCATTATCAGCAATAAATTTCATAACAATATTACTACATTTTATATAATTCATTCCTTTTAGCGTGCTTTCTTCGCCTTTTTTTTCTTCCAGCATAAAATAAATACTTTCTCCATTTCCATCTACATTTACCCTTTTTATGTAGCCACTATCAAAAACAGCGAGCAAATCTCGTCCTTTTATTTGATTAAATTGCCCAAAAATATCAGCCGAAATCACAAAGGCTTTGTCTTTAATGGTCAGAGAATCAACAGTATTATCTCTCAATTTTGCTTGTATTCTTGTTCCTGAAAGCTGATTTGAGGTGTTCCATAAAACAGGGTCATAATCAAAATAAATAATCGAATCTTCTAAATCATAATTCAAAGAGTCACAAATTCCTTGCAAGTCTTTTTTATAAATTTTTACATTTCGATAGCCATAAAAACGTTGTTGAGCAGCCACACTATCATTCATCGCAATCAAAGTATCTGCCGAAATATAGAGTGTGTCAGTTTTGAAAGGTTTTACCAAAAGTGCATCGCCATAAGCATCTAAACGGCTTGTTATTCCATCATAATAAGCCTCATCTCCAAAGATGGTAATTTTTTCTTTTTTGTAATAGAGTTGTACATTTTCTTTAAAAACACCTTTTTCAGTTAGGTTATCATAATCGATAAAATTAGCCGAAATGATATATTCCCTATTCTCTATACGAGTAGCCACATTTGCTCCTTCTGCTGTCTTCAAAATCCCTGTTTGAGCATTGATTTGCGTTCCTTTTACGGCATTGATTGTTCCATCTTTATTAATAATTTTGCCTTCTGAATCAAAAAAGATTGTTTTGGTAAGTGTATTGTATGCCACCGAATCGGCTAAAAGTTGTTGGTCAGGACTAAGAGCCTGCACATTTCCACGAAAAGTAGCTATCCTTGAGTTTGTGTTGTAATATCCTCTATCGCTTGTCAGTCGTGAGGTTCGGTCTGTAACTGTTCCACCTTCAAAATAAGCTGCTGTTTTGGTCTTGAGGTTGTAATTAAGTTTTCGTGTTCGAACAGTTTTTTCTTGGTCTTGCATCACTACATTTCCCCTTACTTTTGCTATTTTGGTATAGCCATCATAATACAAAGTATCGCCAACAAGTGTAAGGCTATCTTGCTCTACAAAACGAATATTTCCAAATGCTTCAATTTGATTTCGGTCAATGTATTGAAAAACACTATCAGCATACATCATCGTATTTTTTTGCTTAAACTGAACTTGCCCACGCTCGTCTTTTTTAAGAATACGAATCTTTTCACCATTTGGCAAAACATCACCTTCCAAAACACCAGCTTTTAAGAGTTCTACTCTTGACAAAACTTGTGTTGTGTCTTCGATATTTTCTAAAGTAGGTTTTTTTTCTATGTTTTTGTTAGTTGTTTTTTGAGCAAAAACAGAATTAGAAAAAAATGTTGATGAAGATAATAAGAAAATAAAAAATGTAATAAATAAAAATCTCATAAAACTATAAAGTAGAATTGCTTGTGAGGACACAAACAATGGTAATATTTTAAAATGACAGAATGAAAAACAAGTTTTCTCATTGCTCGTGTCCTCACGAGCGATTACTCAATTCAATCTACAAAGTTAGTCTATTTTAATTCCTTTTTGAATAAATGAGAGTAGAAAATCAGCAATTTTGTATTTACTTAATGATTGATAAAATTATTTAACGTGTCTTGTAGAGCTTTTCAACTTCAAGAAAAACAGTAATATTTAATTTTTTCAAACATTATTTTACCAAAATCCGTATTTTAAAGTACTTAGAAAATAATAAACTGTTGATTATTATGAATAATTTTGATGAGGAGAATAATAAGTGCCTACTTTTTTGTAAAAAATGGAGCATTGATGATGTAAAAAAAATACTACAAGTATATCATTTAGAAGAGTTGAAGGAGTTTTTACCCAAACAACCCAATGAAAAAGATAAGATAATTTTGAATAGTATTTTGGAAAAAAGTTTTGATAATTTTTATGGTTATATGGACTATCAAAAATCAAAAAACACCTTTGAACTTATAATGAAATGGCGTGAAAAAAATAAATAATTTGACTGAAATTGTAAGAAAATCTCTAGACACAAGATTTTAGAGATAAAAATGAAATTGATAGCTTTTTGGTAGAAAAATATCAGCTTTTAAACTTTGACAAGGCTTTCAATAATTAAAAAGTAAGCACTTTTGTTTAAATTATTGTCAGAGCTATTTTGAATTACCAAAAAAACACTAACAAAGTTTTTAGAAAAAGTAGCTTCATTTTTATTAGAAAAAAAAGCAAAAAAAAAGCCTATTCAAATATTGAATAGGCTTTTTGTACTCCGTAGGGGAATCGAACCCCTGCTACCAGGATGAAAACCTGGCGTCCTAACCGCTAGACGAACGGAGCATTTTTAATTTATAATTATTGCTTTTAATAATTATTTTTGCTTTAATATTTAAGAGTTTTTCAAACAGTTTTTGTGTTTTTGTTTCCCTTAATGCGATGCAAAGGTACGCCTTTTTTTTATATCTGCAAATATAATTTCTATTTTTTTTTACTTTTTATCATCTCTACCCTATTTTAAACGTAATTTTGCGCTTTTTTTTCTAGTTATTAATCCTTCTAAATTATTGATAATCAAAGATATAAATCATATTTTTCTTGTCATAATTACTCAACCAATTTTTTTTAAAAATAATTCAAAATAAAATGATTTTTTATTTGAGAAGATAAAAATACTCTTCCTTTGGATTGGGTATAGTGTGTAAGTTTGTTTTAGAGTATTTTTAGCTTTTTGCATCAAAAATTTTAGAGAGGTCAGCATTTTTATCTAAGCAATATGGGAATAATTTTGACTCTTCTGACCTTTTAGAGCAAAATCAATATTTTGTATTTTGTTCAAGTCTGTACAGAAGGTCTAACTTGGACAAAATAAGCCTTTCTGAATTGCAAAATTTTAAAAATTTGACCTAAAATATTTATTCTTTTCAAATATTTAAAATTCTTTTCTAAAATAACCGTATTTTTGACTTTCATTACTCTACAAAACCAGTCTATTTTGAAATTTATTCTAAAAAATAAGAAAAGTCAAGCTGCCATAAATTATTGTTTACTTTCTAATTTAATTTTATTGTTCTGCTTTGTTTCCTTTGCTTCTTTTGCTCAAAACAACAAAGACAAAGATATAATAATTATTGAAGGACAAATTTTGGACACACTCAAAAATCCTGTTATAAATGCTTCCGTCGGAATTTTAGAAGAAGGAAAAGCTGTTCAAACGGATTCTTTAGGGAATTTTAGATTAGAATCTTCTTTACGATTTTCGAAAGAATTTTTGAATAAAGAAGTAATATTAGCAGCTCAACACCCAGAGTTTCGAACATTTCGCCAGAAAATTACTTTAAAATTGTATCAAAAATACAGTATTCGTCTTTCCGAATTTGAAGAATTAAAAGCTGTTGAGATTATAGCTTTGATAAACAATGACGACAGACAGACAAGTTTGGTAACTCTAAATCCAACAGATTTGGAAAATACACCCACAGGAACAGGCGAGTTTTCACAGATTTTGGTTACTCTTGGTTTGGGAATTGTCAGTAATAGTGAGCTATCTTCGGCTTATTCGGTACGTGGAGGGAATTATGAAGAAAACCTAATTTATGTAAATGGAATAGAAATTTATCGTCCTTTTTTGGTGCGTTCGGGGCAGCAAGAAGGGCTTAGTTTTGTTAATCTTGACTTGGTAAAAAAAGTAGAGTTTTCGGCAGGAGGTTGGCAAGCAAAATGGGGCGACAAACTTTCCTCTGTTTTGAATGTAGATTACAAAACACCTACAAGTTTTGCAGGCTCGGCTTCTATTGGACTTTTGGGGGGAAATGCACATATAGAGGGCGCAAACAAATCAAAACGCTTTTCGTATCTAGCTGGGATTCGTCATAAAGATGTCAGTTATTTATTTAATACTTTAGAAACAGAAGGAGAATATCAGCCTCGCTTTTCAGATTTTCAGTCGCTTTTGAGCTATAAATTAGGCAAATTAGATAAAAATGGAAATTTTAAAAATAGAAATAAAAATACCACACTTAGCCTTCTGACAGCTTATTCTCAAAATCGTTATCGTGTTGTTCCGTCAAGTAGAGAAACTACCTTTGGTACTTTCGACCAACAGGTTCGTTTTTTTGTAGATTATACAGGCGAAGAATTGATGAATTATACAACCTATCAAACAGCATTGAGAGTAGTTCAGAAATTCTCTCAAAAATTTTCAATGGATTTTACGGTTTCAGGGGTGGACACAAGAGAGCGAGAATTTGTGGATACAGAGGGTGCATATCGTTTGTGTGATGTAAACAATGATATTACTTCGGATAATTTTAATAAATGTACTTTGCTTCGTGGTGCTGCTTCAGAATATTTTTATGCTCGTAATTCGCTTGATGCCCAAATTTATTCTTTCAAAAATCGCTCTTCATTACGATTAGGAAATCGTACCATGGTAGAGTTTGGAGGGGAAATTAAAAGTGAAAACATAAACGACGAGCTTTATGAATACAAAGTATTAGATTCGGCAGGTTTTGCAGATATAAATTATTTTATTGATACAAAGACAACACTTAATTCTGTCAGAACACAAGGATATGCTCAAATTTCGCACTTTTTTGGAACAGATACAGCGCAGTGGCACAATATTACATTTGGTGTTCGTGTTCATAATTGGTCATTAAATGGACAAACTTTTATCAGTCCACGTATTCAATATAAATACCAACCCGACTGGAAATCTGATATTCAGTTTGGTTTGGCAGCAGGAATTTATCAACAATCACCATTTTATCGTGAGCTTCGAAATTTTGAAGGACAGATTAATAAATCTCTTTTGGCGCAGCGTTCTTTGCATATTATTGGAAGTATGGATTGGGATTTCAAATTTCAAAAACGTCCTTTTAAGCTCATTGTAGAGAGTTATTACAAACAAATTACAAATTTGATTCCGTATGATATCGATAATATGCGACTGCGTTATTATGCAAATAATGATTCAAAGGGTTATGCGTGGGGAATTGATTCTCGTATTAGTGGCGAGTTTATTAGAGGAACAGAATCTTGGTTTAGTTTGTCTTATTTACAGACAAAAGAAGATGTAGGTTTTGATGAGCGTGGTTTTGTGCGCCGTCCATCTGACCAAAGAATTACTGCAACAATATTTTTTGAAGACCATTTTCCAAATAACCCTACTTTTAGAGTTAATTTACGTCTTTTATTTGGTTCTGGAGTGCCTTTTGGTGCGCCAAATAATCAAAATTATCGCTCGTCTTTTTCTAATCCTGCATATCGTCGTGTAGATATTGGTTTCTCAAAATCATTAGTTTTTGATGAAGAAAAACGTATAAAATCTGTTTGGTTAGGGTTGGAAGTTTTGAATATTTTGGGAGTAGAAAATATTATTTCTCATCAATGGATAAGCGATTATGTAAATGATGTTCAACTTGCCGTTCCCAATGGGCTTTCACAGCGATTTTTGAATATTCGTGGGGTGGTAAAATTTTAGTATTTTGATAAAAATAAAATCAAAAAGTATCTATCATTTTTAATTACAAAAAACACACTTCAAAATTATATTTAAAGTGTGTTTTTTGTTTTAGAAAATGGAAATAAAAAAATTATTTTTTACTTTTTCCATTGCTTCCTAGCCACGCAGAAAGCATCCAAACAGTTTTTTCTTGTGTTTTGATAAATCCTGCTAACATATCTGTTGTTCCTTCATCATCGGCATTTCCTGCAATAGGGAGAGTTTCACGTTCTTTTTTGATAAGAGTAGCATATCCTGAAATAACTCCTTCTACTGATTTTACTTCATCGCTTACATTTTTATGCACTTTTATAGTCGAATTTTTGAGATAATCTTCGTAAGTGTGAAGAGGCGTATGCCCTAAAGTAAGGATTCGTTCAGCAATTTCATCGATATTTAGTTGTGCTTCATTATATAATTCTTCAAACTTTACATGAAGTGAAAAGAAATGATGACCCAATAAATTCCAGTGAAATCCTCTTAGATTTTGGTAAAATATTTGATAATTAGAAAGTATTTCGTTGAGGTGTTTGACCGTTTTTTTTGTTTTCTTTGAATCTAAAGCAATTCGATTGAGTTCAATCATAGCAGTTTTCATAAAAATAATATTTTTAAAAATGAGTTATAAATTAAAAAATGAAATAATTAAACATTAAATTTATTTTTTATAAGTTAATAAAAAACAATAGTTTGATTATTCTATATATTAATAACTCTTGATATGCTATTTTGTTAGAGAAAATCCAAAATCAATCTTATAATAACACTATTTAACGAAATAGATAAATTAATATTTTACCTCATCAAATAAGGGCAAGTTTTTGTCTTTTTCAGAAAGAATTATTTTATCCAAATCCATTTGCCATTCTATCCCTATTTTTGGGTCATCAAAATACATTCCTGTATCTGCTTTTGGCTCATAGAAAGCATCACACTTATAAAAAAACTCTGCATAATCACTCAAAACCAAAAAACCGTGTGCAAATCCTTTTGGAACGAAAAGTTGTTTTTTGTTTGTTTCTGATAAATTAATACTCAAACTTTTGCCATAAGTAGCCGAGTTTTCTCTCAAATCAACAATTACATCTTGCACCTCACCAACAATCACTCGTACCAATTTGGATTGCCCAAAGGGAGATTTTTGAAAGTGTAAACCTCGCATAACTCCCTTTGTCGAACCAGATTGATTATCTTGAACAAAAGTAGGTCGCAAGCCTGTATGTTTTTCAAAATCATTGAGATTAAAACTCTCAAAAAAATATCCTCTATGGTCTTTAAATAGGCGTGGTTCGAAAACCCAAACACCTTCAAAATCTGTTTTTGTGTACATGATTACTCTGTAATTACGAATTAAAAATTAAAAATTACGGCTATTTTTCTACAAATTACGTTTTATATAAATTACTAAAGATTAGCTATATAATTTAAGTTGTGTATAATAGATTTCCTATGTCTATTACATAACAAAAATGGGCTTTTTTTTCAGTCAAAAAAATAGCTTCGTTTAGATTAGGAAATCTGAAATACTTATAATCCACAACTTTAGTTATATAATAGTTGTAATTTTTAATTCGTAATTGAATTGTACAAAATAACGTATTAATTTTATGATTTACCTAATTTTCCTATTATTTTTTCTTACCAATTTTCTTAATTTATAAAAAATGACAACCCAAAAAACAATTTTACATCAGATTTCTTCTCGTGCTTGGGAACACCCAGCCGACCGTGCAGCCCTCACAACTCTCAAAAAAGTACCTGGTTTGGATAAACTATTGAGTACACTCTTTGGTGCAACTTCGGAGCGTTCGCTTCGCCTTATGTATTTGGCTTCTGCTGTTAGGGTGTCAGATAAGCAGTTTTTGAGAGTAAAATTATTGTTTGATGAGGTATGCAAAACTTTTGATGTAGAAAAAAAACCTGAGGTATATGTTTCTCAAAGTACGGTTTTGAATGCTTTTGCTGTCGGAATGGACAATCCTTTTATTGTTTTAAATTCTGGTTTGGTAGAACGATTAGACGATGAAGAGCTGACAGAAGTTTTGGGGCATGAACTAGGGCATATTATGAGTGGACACATGCTCTATCGTACTCTTTTTGTAATTCTTCAAAAAATTTCGAAGTCATTAGTTCAGTTTCCTCTTCCAAATTGGATTTTTTCGGGTGTTTATTATGCTTTGCAAGAATGGAGTAGAAAAAGTGAATTGAGTGCTGACCGTGCAGGGCTTTTGGCAACTCAAAATCCTGATGTTTCGCTACGTGTGGCAATGAAATTAGCAGGAGGAAATTTTGAACAAATGGATGTAGCAGCCTTTTTGGAACAAGCAGAGGAATATAATAAAAGTGATAATGCAGGCGATACCGTTTTCAAATTTTTGAATATTATTGGAGAGTCACACCCTTTTGCATCTACTCGTGCATTAGAGATTGTGAATTGGGTTCGTTCTGGAAATTATGATGCAACTTTGCAAGGAACATACCCACGAAGAACAGATGCAGAAAAAAATGCCTCGGTTTGGGAAGATGTAAAAGAGGCATCAGAAGGATATGCAAATGATTTTAAGGAAGCGACAGCTTCAACAAGAAATAATGACCAATTCAAACAAACAGCTCAAAATATGTCTGATAAAATGGACGAAACAAGCAGAAAAGCAAAAGAATTTTTTGATGATTTTTTTAAAAATAAAAATTCATAATAAATAAAAGACAAGAAAAAAGGCATATCAATAAAGATATGCCTTTTTTTGTGATTCCTTCAGGACTCGAACCTGAAACCTACTCCTTAGAAGGGAGTTGCTCTATCCAGTTGAGCTAAGGAACCAGAAGAATAAATGAGAATAAAACAAAAAAAATTGTTAGATAAAAAGTAAAGTTATACAAGATAAAATTAGTTTTACGACTAACAATTTTTTATAATTTTGTCGGGATAGCAGGATTCGAACCTGCGACCTCCTCGTCCCAAACGAGGCGCGATGACCGGACTACGCTACATCCCGATTTTTAATAGATTTGACATGGAGAATTAAATAAATTAACTCTATGTGTTTATCATATTTGAGAATACAAAGGTAAGATTATTTTTTATAAAAACAAAATAAAATCAAACTTTTTTTGTATTTTTTTAAAATTTGTAATCTAGATTTAAAATAATTAAATTTAGAAGTAAAATTTTAGTAGAGAGGAAGGGATTCGAACCCCCGGTACCCTTACGAGTACAACACCTTAGCAAGGTGCCGCTTTAGACCACTCAGCCACCTCTCTATATTTTCATTTTAATAATTTACAATCATTTTGTAAATCTGAATACAAAACTACAAACAATTTATTTTAGTTCAAAACAAATTTAAAAAAAAATATGATTAATTATTTATTTGAGTTGAAATAGTAAAAATGAATGTTTTGTATTGGGATTTATTGATATAAATCAAACACAAATATTAAATAAACACTTTAGTTTATTTAACAATTTAAAGACACATATTTGTCCCTTTTTGCGATGCAAAGTAAGCAACTATTTTTGACATACACAAGCAAATGAGTTATTTTTTTTAATAAAAATAGATTTTTTTATGTTGAGGCTAAAAAAAATGAGGCTAAATAATTCGTAATCAATTTGTTAGAGAGATGAAAAAAAATATTTTTTTTTATGCTTCTATGACCTCAAAAAGAGCCGATTCGATAGTTAGCCCAGGACCAAAGGCAAGAGAGGGGATAAGTTGATGGTTTTTTAGTTGATATTTTTCTTTATTTTTTAGTAGTTCTTTCAAAACAAAGAGAACGGTTACAGAAGACATATTTCCGAACTCTTCCCAAATTTTGAAAGGAACATCTAATTTTTTTTTATCCATTGAGAGTTTTTTTGCAAGTGTTTCTAATATTTTTTTTCCTCCAGGGTGAACAGCCCATTGCGAAATGGCTTCATCGTTTCTATCTATATTTAATCCTGTCATTAATTTATCTAAAATAGTTTGAATTTTTTCTCCCAAAATATCAGCAACATAAGAAGACAAACGCATCTCAAACCCAGTATCTCTAATGTACCATGCCATATCTGGTTTTCCTTTTGGAACAAGGTCGCAGTAAAATTTTCTTAATAATAAATTTGTTGTATTTGGCTTTGGTTTTGATTCTACCAAAAGAGCAGCAGCACCATCAGCAAAAATAGAATTTGCTAATAAATTATCATCATCGGATTTTTTTTGGAAATGTAAAGTGCATAATTCTACTCCCACAATCAAAACTGTTGCATTATGAGCTTTACAAAAAGCATCGGCTACTTTTAGAGCATTGAAGGAGGCATAACAACCCATAAAATTTATGGAAGTACGTTGTACGGAAGACTTTAGATTTAATTTTTCTAAAATTTCGATATCAATTCCGGGAGCAAACATTCCTGTACAGCTAACTGTAATTAAGTGTGTAATTTCTTTTTCTCGCCCATTTATAATTGGTTTTGCAGCTTCTAGCCCTAATTTTGTTGCCCATTTTTCGTACATTTTCATGCGTTTGGAAGTACTTGGGAAGGGTTCTAAGTTTTCGGCATTGGGGTAAAATTCGAAGTTTTCATTTTTTGTGTAATCTTCTATCACTGTATAACGATTTTTTATTCCTGTGGCACGTTGTAAGATTCTGATTTTTCTTTTTTCATTTTTTGTTTTTCCCATAAAGTGTGCTGAAAAGTTAGCACTTTGTTCTTGAGAAATTGAAAAAATAGGGTTTGCAGTGTTGAGGGCAGTAATATAACTCATTAAATAAAAATAAAGAGAGTAAAATAAATCCTTATAACACATAATTGCTGACTAAGTTTATTATAATTATCTTTGAATAAATGGTTGGTTGTTTGAGTTTTGCTGTTTAGATTGAGGAAAGATGAAGAATTTGGTAAATAATGGCTTAATGTTTGCCAAATTGCTAGTAATCAATTATATTGTTTTTGAGTAAAGACAAATTTTTATTTTTTGGTTAGTATTCTTTAAAACATTTCTTTTAATTGAGATTTTAGTATCTTATATTTGCTAGATATTATAGATGATTATCAGATTATTTTGAAATATAATTTGATAATCATAACTTTAAGCATAATTTTAAGATTGATATTTTACTATTTCATTTTATCAAAACTAATACACTTCTAAGTTTTTATTACGTATTTTCTATGAATAATATTTTACGCTGTTTCGCCCTAAGTTTTACATTTATTGCTTCTATGGCAATAACTTCTTTTATTTCTGCTCAAACGACAATAGATAATCCTATTGTAGCAGGAACAAATAGTGAATACATTACTATTTCTCAAATTACAACCTCATCAGACAAGACTGTTTTTAAGATGGAACTGACCTGTTATGAAGGATTGGAATATACACTCCATGAAAAAGGTTCTATTCATGCTTTTAAAATGGTAATAAAAGACAAAAGTTATCCATTATTGGGCATTACAGAAGCCAAAGCGGGTGTTGTAGAATGCAAAATGATGAGTGTACAATACTTCAACTTAGTGTTTGAGGCATTACCAGAAAATACTGAAATTATTACACTTCAAGAAGGAGAACGTGGTGATTCAGATTTATTTTTTGATAATATATTACTTTCTACTTTGGAAACAACAACAGCAAAAGCAAAAGCTGGGGATTCAAAATATCAGAAATTTTTGGCAAAACATTATGAGCAACAATATGACTATGAAAGCGCACAAGAATATTTGAATATGTATATTGACCAAATAGTAAAAAAGGAAGGAACGCAATCAAAAGGATATTTAGATGCACTAGGAAGTCAGATTCAACTTAATTTGAATGTAGGTAATTATGTAGAAGCAGAAGAATTATCATTGCAAACAATTGAAGCAGTAGGCTTAGAAAATCCAGAAGTAGCAAATATTTTATATACTTTGGGTGATGTATATCAAGTTTTGGGCAAGCATGAAGACGCAGTAGAAAATTATATTCAGTATTTGCGTACTATGGAAAAAGGTGAAAATCTTAAAAGTGCTACCTATTCTATGGTAAACAATTTGGTAATGTATTCATGGGCAAGTATGACAGATACATTAGACCGTCAGCCTTTAGCAGTAGGAGTCGCTGTAAATCCATTAAAAATAGAAGAAGGAACTGCCCAAATGCGTATTTATGCTGTTGGAGCAACCGAATATATGGTTTCACATAAAGAGAATTTTAAAGGAAGTAAGTGGAATAGTTATGAGCCAGCACTGATGACAGAGGAAAAATTGAAATCAAATACAAAAACATTGTATGTACGTTTTAAGGATAATAAAAACAGACTCTCTACTCCTTTTGCCATCAAAATAGAAGCAGAAGAGTAAACCAAAAATAAGATTCTTTTTTTTATTTACTTATAAAATAATGAAGATTTTAAAAGGCTTTTCGATGTTTTCGAAAAGCCTTTTCTTATATTTGTGTACATTCACTTTTTATTTTTTTGTAAATCAGTTTATAAAAATAATTAGGTAAAGTTTTTGTCTATACATTGATGTTATTAAAAAAGTATTTTATTCAAAAATATTTTTTCTACAAAACTAATTCCTATTCAAACAGTATAAGAACTTATACCAAAAAACAAATTTAACTTTTATGAAAACACACAGACAAACCTCTCAAAAAATATCAAAACACTGCTTTTTTTTGATGTTTTTATTTAGTTCATTTTTTATGTCAGCTACCTTAGTAGAGGCGCAAGATGAGGCAGATACCACAAATGTAGATGATACACACACTTTACCTGTTTCTAACAAAGGTGAAGGTTTAGATGAATATGTAACTGCAGAGCAGTTGAGAATGGGACAAAAATTTCCACAGGCGATTGCTTATTACGAACAAGCAATACAAAAAGAACCTAATAATTTACAATATCTTTATAATAAATGTATGTGTTTTTATGAAGGACAAAATTATTCTTCTGCCGAAACTTGTTTTCAATCTGTTTTAGAGAAAAAAACAAATTATATCCCAGCTTATGAAATGCTTGCAAATACCTATAAGCAGAAAAAAGATTACGCTAATGCTGTCAAAATGTATGATGAAATAATTCTTCTTGCAGAAGACGATGGAGAAAAATTTGCTTATCAGTTTCGTACTATTGACCTTCTTTTTCGTACTGGTAATGTAGAAGAAGCAGGCAAATATATCAAAAGCGCAAATGAATTATTTCCTGGAATGCCTGATTTGTTTTACTTACAGGCTCGTTATGAGAACACGGTAGGCAATCATGAAAAAGCATTGGAGCTTATGGAACAGCTTATGGAAGTTACAGGAGGAGAAACTGGAATTGGTTATGATAAAGATTATTATGAGCTGGGTTATACTAATTTTCAATTAGGAAAATATGCAGAAGCTGAAAGAGCTTTTAGTAAAATTACGAAAGGAAGCCAGTTTGCTGCTCGTTCGAAAGAGTTTAGTCCAGAGTTTTTGATGAGAGTAGCCGATGGATATTCAAAAATCTATGAATTTAATGAAACAAGACAGCTTTTGGAAAAAGTAATTGCAATGAAAAATCCTTTTCCAGATGCACAAGAACTAAAAGCATATATAGATAATAGAGCTGAAAAAGATACTTTATTACAAAAACTTAATTTTCGTTTGGAAATGGACGAGAAAGCAAGGTCAGGAAAGCTAGAAGGAAATCAAGACCCTAGAAAATTTATGCTTAATATGCCTCAAAAATTAGAAATTTATGGAAAATTGACGAAAGTTTATTTAGAAGTAGCTAATTATGATGATGCACTAGAGTTTTCTCGTCAGTATGCTGCCATAAATCCTAAAAACCCTCTGATTTTGTTTTATCAAGCATTGGCTCTTCAAAAAGTTGGAGATGATGTAGAAGCCGAATCATTGCTTTTAGCAATCAGTAGTACTCCTCAAATAAATAGAAATGCTCGTGCAATGGCAGCATTTGCATTAGGAGTTTTTCAGCATAGAGGAAAACAATATCCACTTGCTGTCAAAAATCTTAAAAAAGCAGCGATTTTAAGCCCTGTTTTTGGTCCTGCATCTAAATATGAAATTGCAAGTATTTCAGTAGAAGACCCAGATACAGCAGAAGAAGATTTAGGTAAATAATAAAAAGTAGAATTATACTTATTTGACAAATAAATAAAAAAGGTCATTCATAATTTATCTATTGAATGACCTTTTTTTTATATTTAGAAAATCTCAAATCTCAAAATTATCAAAATATGAAGTGGACTAATTTTTTTCTTTTTGCTTTATTTTTATTTGCATCAATAGCAAATTCAAATTATCTCTTTTCACAAACCAAACAAAGGTTAGATTCCACTAAAGTTTTAGAGTTGGAAAATAATTTGGCACTACAATTAAAATCTAATTCTTGGCAAGAGTTTTTAAATAATCATGCAAAATTGGTTCGTTTTTACATTCAAAATGGAAATATTGATAAAGCAAAAAAAATACTTGAAAAATTAAGCCAAATTCCAGATTCTACGTATAAAAAACAGCCCATTCTGAATATTAAAGCCACTCACACTAAGGGCGAATTTGCTCTCTACAAAGGAAATAATGGAAAGGCACTTGAGTTTTTTGAAGAAGCCTATAATCAATCTCAAAGAATAAAAAATAAGGAAAAACTACCTGCAAAATTACAATTAGAACTCAATAAGAGTATGAGTATTGCACTTTGGCAATCTGGAAATTTGATAAATGCACGTTCTTTTGCCGAACAATCGGTTTTAATAGCACAAAATAAAATTGGAGAAAATACAGAAGAAGTGGCAGATGCTTATAATAATTTTGGTCTGATTCTGACAAGCCAATTACCCAAAAATGCAAAGGAATATTATCAGATGAGCCAGTTTATTTATGAAAAAATTCAGAAAGAAAATCCACAAAACAAAGAATTGAATAATAAACTAGCTTATACATGGGTTAATTTGGGAATAATTTTGAGAAAACAAGGAAATTATGTCTTGGCAGAAGATTATTTCAAAAAAGCATTACATTCTTTCCAAACTTCTCACAACCAACTTGCGAAAGCATTTGTAATCAATAATTTGGGGCAAAATTCATTTTTACAAAATTATTTGCAACAAGCTGAAGAATATGAAATGCAAGCTCTCAAAATTTATCAAAATAATTATGGACAAAAACACCCAGATATTGCAACTGTTTATAATCAACTAGGAATAATTTATGAGGCAAAACAAAAATTTTCAAAAGCACTAATTTTTTATCAAAAGGCTATTCAAAGCAATACAATAGGGTTTGAATCAAAAAAAATAGATGATAATCCTCTTCCAACAGATTATCTAAATGCTGATATTTTATTACTTTCTCTTTCTCTAAAAGCCCACGCTTTGGAGCGAAAATATAATAAAAAAACACTTTTGTTAAATGATTTGAAAGATGCTATTAAGACCTTATTGGTAGCTGATAAATTGATAGACCAGATTCGAAATCTAAGAATAAATAAACAAGACAAGATTGCACTAGGAAATCGTGCAACAGAAATTTATGAAATAGGGTTGAGAATTTCTTATACAATTAGTGAGTTTCCTTTGCAAAAACAAAAATATAAAGAGCAAGCATTTTATTTTGCTGAAAGAAATAAAGCATCTGTTTTGCTGGCTGCTATTGCTGATACAAAAGCCAAACATTTTGCAGGAATACCTGACGCACTTTTGGAAAAAGAACAAACTATTCAAACGCAAATTGCTTATTTTGAACAACAAATTCAAAGCTATCCTATTTCAAATAATAACCTTCAAAATTCAGATTTGATATATTTGCGCTCACAACTAATAAATTATCAAAGTCAAGCTAAAGAATTTACAAACCTTTTAGAAAAACAATATCCAAATTATTTTTCTTTAAAATATAACACTCAAATTGCTGATATTTCTAAAATACAAGCAAAATTAGATGATAAAACTGCCTTGATTTTGTATGCTCAAACGCATAATCAAAAAGAAAATGCTCAAATTTATGCTTTTCTGGTTACCAAAGACAAATTAGAAATAAATTCGATAAATGAAAATCAATTAGAAAGTGATTTTATTTATTTTAGAAATAGCATTGAGTTTCAAAGTTATGATGACTTTATCAAATCTTCTTCTTTGCTTAGTCAGCAGCTTTTATTTTTTGATATTCCATCTTCAACTCAAAAAATAGTTATTGTTCCTGAAGGAAATATGGGCAAAATCCCTTTTGAAGCTCTGTTTACTCAACAGGTTTCTCTAAATCAAAAAAACATTGATTTACAAAATGAAGATTATTCCAAACTTCCTTTTCTCATCAAAAAACATCAGGTTAGTTATAGTTATTCAGCTACTTTGTTTATAGAAAGCAACAAGGTTTCAGAGCCAACTAATTCTTCAATTTTTCTTTTTGCTCCTATAAATTTTCAGAATAATGCCCTACCAAACCTAAAAGGAACAGCAGAAGAGGTCAAGCAAATTAATTCTATTTTTAATCAAAAGAATATTTCAACATCACTTTATACTCACAAAAAGGCTGATAAAGCAATTTTATTTTCAGATTCATTAAAAAATTATCGTTTTATACATTTGGCAACTCATGGAAAAGTAAATGAAGAGAATCCAGATTTATCTCAAATTTTTTTGACTGATGCTAATGGTACTGTGGAAAGTTTGTTTGCTTCTGATATTTATGCCTTACAAATTGGGGCAGAGCTTGTCATGATGTCGGCTTGTGAAACAGGTTTAGGAAAAACCTCAAAAGGAGAAGGAATTGTTGGGCTTACACGAGCTTGGTTTTATGCAGGCGCACAAAATTTGACAGTTTCTCTGTGGCAAGTCAGTGATGAAGCAACCCAGCAGTTAGCAACAAATTTTTATAGTGAAAATATAGAAAAATTGAAAACCAATACTTCAAAAAATACATCTTCTCAACAGATAAATTATTCTTTTTCTCTTCAAAAAGCCAAATTATCTCTGTTGGAAAGTAAGAAGTTTGCTGCTCCATATTATTGGGCTGCTTTTATTTTGATTGGAAAATAAATTATTTTAATGATAAATAGTAATGAATAAAAAAACTAAAAAAACAATTTTTTGGACAATTTTGGGTGGCTTTGTAGCTGCCAACGTTATGGTTTTCAAACATGCCTATCATTTTACGCATGTTACGGAGGGCGAGCGTTCTTTATCTCCTGAAAGATTGTCATTTTCTCAGAAGCTCAAAGTCCTATTGGGTGGAGTTTCTTTACCTAAATCTCAAAATATACTTTCTCCTTCCATTACTCCAAAAAGAGAAACTATTTTTATTCCGACACGAAATAATAAGTATAAATTAGAATCTTGGTTTGATAAAGTCGAAAATTCAAAAGGAACAGTCATTCTTTTTCATGGTTATGGAGGTTGTAAATCTTCTTACGAATTAGAAGCTGATTATTTTAGACAAATTGGATATTCTACCTTATTAGTTGATTTTGTAGGTCATGGAGGCTCAGAAGGAAAAGAAATTTCATTGGGCTATCATGAAGCAGACGATGTAAAAGCTGTTTTTGATTATGTAAAAAATGAATATAAAGCATCAACTATAATTTTATATGGTGCATCAATGGGAGCTGCTTCTATTTTGAGAGCAATAGCAGTGCATAATTTGAAAGCCAATAAATTGATTTTGGAATGCCCATTTGCAACAATGAAACAGTCTGTAAAAGGTCGTTTTGAGGTAATGGGAGTTCCTTCACAAGGTTTGGCTGAATGGCTGATGTTTTGGGGAGGACTACAACATGGTTTTTGGGCATTCACT
This sequence comes from uncultured Cytophagales bacterium, assembly GCA_937136415.1. Classification (GTDB taxonomy): domain Bacteria; phylum Bacteroidota; class Bacteroidia; order Cytophagales; family Bernardetiaceae; genus Bernardetia. The sequence continues at coordinate 22,176 of CAKZOK010000165.1, forward strand.
CATAATCCCAAAAACTATTCTAAAAAAGTACAAATTCCTACTTTGCTCATGGGAGGGGTACATGATGCACGAGTAAAAAACTGGGAAATAGACAAAATTTATGAAAACCTAGCTACTAAAAAGAATAAAAAAAAATTAGTTTGGATAAATGCAGGGCATGAATCCTATATTATTGCAGAGCCAAAAGTATGGAAAAAATCAATTCTAAATTTTTTGTAAATTATTTTTTTTAGATTAGTCAATGAAAAAAACTATATTTGTATTTCACTTGTCAAAGAAATACTATTTTAAAACTCTCTAATTTTTCTAAATGAGTAATATTGTTATTAAAGCTACTGATATAAGCAAGCAGTATCGTTTGGGTGTTGTGGGTAGTGGAAGTCTTAAAGATGATATGGCTCGGTTTTGGGCGCAAATTAGAGGAAAAGAAGACCCAACTCTAAAAGTAGGGCAAGTAAATGACCGTACTCAAAAATCTAATTCTGATTATGTTTGGGCATTAAGAGATATTAATTTTGAGGTGCAACAAGGAGAAATACTTGGAATTATTGGAAAAAATGGAGCTGGAAAATCAACACTTCTCAAAATTCTTTCAAAAATTACTGCACCCACAACTGGAAATATAAAAGTAAAAGGAAGAATTGCAAGCCTTTTGGAGGTCGGAACAGGTTTTCATGCCGAACTGACAGGAAGAGAAAATATTTATCTCAATGGAGCTATTTTGGGAATGTCAAGAAGTGAAATTACCAAAAAAATAGATGAAATTGTTGATTTTGCAGGAGTGGATAAATTTGTTGATACGCCTGTAAAGCGTTACTCATCTGGTATGACTGTTCGTCTAGGCTTTGCAGTAGCTGCTCATTTAGAACCTGATATTTTGGTTGTAGATGAGGTTCTTGCTGTTGGAGATGCCGAATTTCAGAAAAAAGCTATAGGGAAAATGCAAGATGTTTCTAGAGGAGAAGGCAGAACAATTTTGTTTGTGAGCCATAATATGAATTCAATCAATACTTTATGTACCAGAACAGTGTTATTAGAACAAGGCTCTGTAAAACATATTGGAGATACACAAAAAATGGTAGATTATTATTTAGGAATAAATAATACAGGAAGAAAGAGAGCAGAGGTAAAATTAAATTTTAAACAATCTCAACCCTTTCGTTTTACCAAAATAAGCATACTTAATATTGATAAACAATTACAACATGAGTTTGAGTTTGGCGAAGATATTTTTATTAATATAGAATTCGAAACACTTCAAGTTTTTCCTAATTTTTATTTAGCTTTGAAATTACAGAATGAAAAAGGAATTGAAGTTTATTTTAATGATACTAGGGATACAGAAAGTAATGTTACCTCTAATTTATCAATAGGAAAACATTCATTTTTAGTAAAAATACCATCTGTATTTATTCCTGATACCTATTATATCACGGTTGCTGCTGTGGTAGTAGCTGGTTTAGAACATTTGGATAGGCAGGAAGCTATATGTAATTTCAAAGTATATGATACAAAGTCCATTCGTAGTCTGCAAAGACCTGGAATTGTTAGAATAGATACACAATGGCAAAAATATTAAAAAAAAATATATTATGGAAGCATTCATAGATTATAATAATATCTATAATTATATCAATTTGGTATTACAAAGTCTAAATATTGATAAGAAAACCAGTGAAAGTTGTGCAAGATCACTTAGTCAAGCTTCCTTACAAGGAATAGATTCACATGGAATACGTCTTTTACCTCATTATGTTGAGAGTATATTAGAAGGTAGAATATTTGTTAAATCAGATATTAAAGTAAATTCAGTAACCCCTTGTATTGCCAAAATAAATGGCAATCATAATTTTGCTTATGGAAGTGGAATGACTGCCATAAATAAAGCTATAGAGATGGCAGAGGTATATGGTGTTGGTATAGTATCTCTCTATAATTCTAACCATATGGGAACATTATCACATTATGCGTTAGAGGTTGCTAATAAAGATATGATTGGAGTAGTTATGACAAGTACAACACCCAAAATGAGTACCCCTAATGGAAAAAAAGCGTTTTTTGGAACAAATCCATTATGTATCACAGCACCTATGTTATCTGAAGAACCTTTTTGCTTTGATGCTGCTACTACTAGTTTTACAGGAAATAAAGTAAAATTTTTTAAAAATAATAATAAACTGTTACCTTTAGGAGTTGCAAAAGATAAGAACGGAAAAGATACTACTGATGCTACTTTAGCATATTATCTTACAGGAATTGGAGAATACAAAGGTTTTGGTTTAGCTATGGCAATAGATATATTTTCTAGTTTTTTAGCAAATATGCCATTTGCTGATGAGGTTTCTTCTATGTATGATAATCCTCTATCTCAAAAACGCTATTTAGGACATTTTTTTATGGCTTTAAATATAAAACCATTTACAGATGTTAGTGTTTTTAAAGAAAATTTACAAAATCTAAGTGATAAAATACGAAATTCTACAAAAGTAGATGATAGTATGCCTATATATGTTCCAGGAGATAAAGAAAAACAGACAAAAAAACAACGTTTAATTAGTGGAGTTCCTATAGATTTAACATTGCAAAATCAATTCTTTGATATTGCCAAAAAACTAAATATTTCAAATCATTTTCTAAAAATAAAATAAATGAAAGTACTTGCCATTATACCCGCTCGTGGAGGGTCAAAGGGAATACCAAGAAAAAATATAGAACTATTAGGAGCTAAACCTCTAGTTGCTCATACAATTTCTCATGCACAAGAAGCTTTAGAGATAGATGACCTTGTAGTTACGTCTGATGACAAAGAAATAAGAGAAGTTGCAGCCTCTTTTGGTGCGTCTGTTTTGGATAGACCTGATGAGTTTGCTCATGACAAAACTTTACAAGAAGTAGATAAATTATTAATTTGGACTACAAAAAAATTTGAAAAACAGACAAACACAAGTTATGATATAATAGTGTTGTTATATCCTACTGCTCCCCTTAGAGATGTAGAATCTATAGATAAAGCTGTAAACCTAGTAAAATCAGGTAAGTATGATTCTGTACTTTCTGTTTATCATGATACTCGCTATTTATGGAAAAAAACAGGAAACAATGATGATGAAACTGTAATGCCATCTAACTATGACCCATGTAATAGAATGCCACGCCAAAAAGAAATGTGGAATCAGTGGGCTGAAAATAAAGCTATTTATGTTATGCGAAAAGATATTTTATTTGATAAAACTTGTCGCATGGGAGATAAAATAGGAATGGTTGAGATGGAAAAATGGCGTTCGGTAGATATAGATACTCCAGTAGATTTACTTATGGCACGTTCTTTATATGATACACAAATCAAGAATAAATAAAAGTTAAATCTAATATTTAAGATGAAAATTGCTATTGCTCTATTGTTATACAATCGCCCAGCTCATTGTCAAGAGGTAATCGAAAGTCTTATTGATAATAATGTTGATGATGTTTATGCTTTCTTAGATTTTTCTGAAAAGCAAGAAGTCAAACAAAATCAAGAAGAGATTATATCTTTAATAAATCAACATTCGGATAAATTAAATATAACACTCTACAAGCATAAAGAATCTAAAGGACTTAAAAAGTCTGTCATTTATGCTTTAGATACTTTATTTGCTAAAGGATATGATGGTGTTATCTTACTTGAAGATGATTGCGTACTTAGAGATGAAGCCTATGAGTTTTTTCAAAAAACACTTACTGATTATAAAGATATTAAAAGTGTACGTTCTGTATGTGGGTATCTTCCTCCTAATATTCCCTTTCAAGTTTCTCAAAATAGCGATTTGCTTTTGATGTCTAGATTTTCCACATGGGGCTGGGCTACTTGGGCTGATAGATGGAATGATTATGAAATAGAGGTAGGAAAAGTACTCGAAAAGTTTGAAGAGGCAAAAATAGACATAAATCTAATTGCTCCTGATTTATATCGTCTTGCTAATTCCGAAAAGTATTTGAAAGGACAGGTCGATGTATGGAGTATTCCTTGGTCATTGGTGCATTATCTAACAGGAACAACAGTTATTTATCCAAAACAAACACTTATCGATAATATTGGATTAGATGGCTCGGGAAGAAATTGTGTTTATTCTGAAGATTATACACACAACGAAAAGAAAGAAAATAAATTTGAATTTAACAAAAATGTATTACCTCAATACAATATCATTAATGAAAGTTTATTGAAAAATTTTATGTTAGAAAAAAGTTATCAGATTTATCCTAATTTTTAAAATAGAATGCTCTTTAATTCTTGGGAGTTTGTGTTATTTTTCCCAACTATTTTATTCCTTTTTTTTATTTTACCTCATCGTTATAGATGGGCACTGCTTCTGATTGCAAGCTATATTTTTTATATGGCTTGGAAGGCAGAATATATTTTGTTGTTGATATTTTCGACACTAATAGATTATTTTTGTGCTATAAAGATGAGTAAACGAGGGAATAAAAAAGAAAGAAGACCATTTCTTTATTTGAGCTTATTGTCTAATCTAGGAATTTTATTTAGTTTTAAATATTTCAATTTTTTTGCTACTACTACAAATCAGCTCTCTGATTGGCTGACAGGAAATTCTGTTTTTCCATTATTGCATTTATTGCTTCCTATGGGTATTTCTTTTTATACTTTTCAAACATTGAGTTACTCAATAGATGTGTATAATGGAAAAATAAAAGCTGAAAAACATATAGGGATTTTTGCTTTATTTGTTACTTTTTTTCCTCAATTAGTTGCAGGACCTATTGAGAGAGCAAGCCATTTATTACCTCAATTTAGAGCAAATCATTTATTTGATTATACCAGAGTGAAATATGGATTGCAATTAATGGCTTGGGGCTTTTTTAAAAAACTTGTCATTGCTGATAGATTAGCTATTGTAGTAAATACAGTATATAACGACCCATCTAATTTTTCGGGTTTGAGTATATGGATAGCCTCTATTTTTTTTGCTTTTCAAATCTATTGTGATTTTTCTGCCTATTCGGATATAGCTATCGGAGCTGCTCAAGTAATGGGCTATGATTTGATGAAAAATTTTGATAGACCTTATTTTTCCAAATCTATTTCGGAGTTTTGGAAGAGGTGGCATATTTCTCTATCTACGTGGTTTAAAGATTATGTTTATATTCCTTTGGGAGGAAATAAAGTAATAAAATGGCGTTGGTATTATAATCTTTTTATCACTTTTTTGATTAGTGGTATTTGGCATGGCGCAAATTGGACATTTATCGTTTGGGGAGCATTACACGGATTTTATTTAATTATAGCCTTATTGATAGCTCCAGCAAGCCAAAAAGTGTACAAAAAATTGAATATAAACAAAAATAATCTCTTCTATAAACTAATAAATATCCTCATTACTTTTTTATTGGTTTTGGTGGCTTGGGTGTTTTTTAGAGCCAATACCATAGAAGAAGCATTTCTATTGATAAAAAATAGTTTTTCTTCAAATATTATTATTCAATTTAAAGACCTTATTTGGACATTCAAATCAGTGATTTTAAATCAAAATGATATTACTTGGCAGAATTATATGAAAATAAATAATGAATACCTTGATATTTCAGTGTATGATTTTACCATTTCTATACTGGCAATAATTGCTATGGAATTTATTCATTTCTTGCAAATCAAACATTCTTTAAGAAATACCATTAATAATTTACATTGGGTTTGGAGATGGTTTTTATATTATTTGTTACTTTTTGCTATTTTGTTTTTTGGCGTTTTTTCAGAATCTCAATTTATATATTTTCAATTCTAAAATTAAAAAATAGAAATGAAAATTTTTCTAAAAATTTAGTTGTCTTATTCAATGCCGTTGTTGGTGTTTTAGCGAAGCGACACCAACAACCAATAACCTATCATACTTTTTACACCACCACCAAAAATAGCAATGAAAATTCTTTTTAAATTTATTTATTTCATACCATTTTTAGCTTTTGTTTTATATGTAAATATAAGTACAGACCCTGCTTTTTTGTTTGGTACAGGAGAGGTTGAGGAAGAAATTGCACAGGAATTAATCAATGGAAATAATATTAATAGTATTTATAATTATGATGAACGTAAAGTTCAAATAAATTTTATAAATAAGATTACCCAAAAACCTGATATTGTAGCCATAGGCAGTAGTAGAGTAATGCAAATAAGGAATTATTTTTTTGAAGATTCTTATTTTATAAATAGTGGATTGAGTGGAGCTACAATAGAAGATATTTATGGTGTTATTGCTCTCTATGAAAAAAATGATAAATTGCCCAGTAAAATAATTTTGGGTTTAGACCCATGGATATTAAATCAAAATAATGAGGAGTTAAGGTGGCTACCTCTGAAAGATGATTATATACAGCTTGCCAAAAAAATAGAAGCTGATATTTCTACTAGTAAAATAATAATAGATGCTTCAAAAGGATATACAGAAAGGCTTAAAGAAGCATTTTCTTTTAATTATTTTCAAGAATCAATAAAAATGATTTATCAAAATAGAGATACTTCTTATTATCAAGTTTCATTAGATACTATAAATGAAAGGGCAGACACAAAGTTGGCAGATGGTTCTAGATTATACAATGCAAAACAGTTTTTTAGAGAAAATGAAGAGGTTGAAAAAGAAGCTCAAATATATATACAAAAAGATGAAATACGATTTTTAAATGATTTTGATGAAATTTCTACAACAAATGAGAAATTGGTTTTAAAATTAATTGAATATCTCAAAATACAAAACATAGAAGTAACTTTACTTCTTCACCCTTATCACCCTATAGTTTGGGATTATTTTACAAAAGAGAAAAAATATAAAAATGTAGTAGAAGCAGAAAGAATATTTTATCATATTGCAAAAAAAATAAATACACCTATATTAGGAAGTTATAATCCTACTAAGACAAATATGAAAACACCAGATTTTTATGATGCTTATCATTTACGCCCTGTGGCAATGAGGAAAATATTGGAGTAAGGAATGGAGATTAATTAAGATACTATTCATTACATAATAATTGATTATCAGTCAATAAATTATAATCGTAATTTTTAATTCATAACTGTTCCTAAGGTATTATTTTTGTTCACTATAAAAATTCTTTTATTTAGCTCTATTCAACCTTTCAAAAATGCAAAATAACCAACTTTATACAAGTTATACAGACTCTTTTCATACAAAATTGCACACACAAATTCGTACTACTACCACACCTAATTTGGAAGAAGGCGAAATTTTGGTAGAAATGTGTTATGTGCCTATGCATGGAAGTTTTTGGTTGGCTTCTCACCCTAATTTGTTACACCCTAGAAAAGAAGAATTTTTAGAAAAAGATTATTTTGTTTTTGGTAATGGAGGTATAGGAAAAGTAATCAAAACAAACGGAAAGCAAAGTAAAGTAGAAAAAGGAGATTATGTAGCTATTTTAGGTCATGCTCCTTGTACTCATTATGATTGTTATTCTTGTACTGTATTGCATAGATATACAGAATGTGATTATAACGAATCTACAATAATTGGTCACGGAAAGCATTCTAATGATGGAACATTTGCTAAATACGCTGTTTTGCCTGCCTATTCTTGGGAGTTATGCTACAAACATTACGAAAATCCTTCAGAGGAAGAATTAAAGGCATTTATGTTTAGCTTTTTGGTAGCTGATGTCAGAAATGCAATGACACGACACCCTGATACATTGCGTATGCGTAGAATGCTTCTATTTGGTGCTGGATATTCAGGACATTTGGCTGCTTATTTGCATCAACATTCTTGTCCAGAATCAAAAATTGTAGTAATAGATACAAACAAGCAAAGGGCTGAATCTGTTGTGGCTCTAAATCCAGATGCAATAACAAGTTATATTATCTCTCCTCAAACGGCACAGTTGATGAATCAACAAGATTGCTCAAAAGAAGAACCTTTAGTACAAAATGAAATTCAATCAATAAGAGATGCAGTTCGCAAACATTTCAAAAACAGAAATGCCAATTTTTTGATGGATTGTACCTCTGGAAATTCGACAATGCTTTGGGATAATGCTAAACTACTCTCGCCTAATACGCATTGTATTCCTTTTGGGTTTGGCTCTAAAGATATTGTAATTGATAAATCTCTAATACAAGCATCAGGATTGAATATACTTATGTCAAGAGGAGTAGGAAATTTGAGAAATAGAAGAGAAACTATCGAACTAATAAAAGCAGGAGCTAGTAAATTTATTAATTCTTCTCTAATTGCTCATTCAAAAGTCCTAAGAGGTTTAGAGGAAGCTGTCAGCTTTGTTGATGCTTATCAAAACCCTCCTTTGCCTTTAGATAAAATTCCTCACGCATACATAGATTTTAAACTAAATAATTAAATAAATGGCAGTTGATATTTATAAGGAAATACAAAATCCTAAATTAGTCGAAAAACTTAAAAAAGAATATTGGGAAGGAAATAACTATTATGGGTTAGGAAATATTTTGAAAAAATATGCAGGGTTGCCTTATTGGATACCTCTGAATTTTAGATTACAGCATGGAATAAAATTTTTTAGTGTAACTTCAGAAGAAAACATAAAAGAACAACTAGCTTTTTATCTTCCTAAAGGAGATTCATCTTTATTTTTAATGTATTCTAATAAAGAAAAAGAATTTATTGAAACATATCTACAATCTAAAAAATTGAAAATTAAAAATATAGGTGCGCCCATAATTTATTTAGATCCATTTTTAGAGGCATTTAAAAAAGAGAATCCTATTATTGAAAAAAAGGGAACTATAGCCTTTCCCTCAAAAGGAACTCATTTTTCTAATGTTGTTACAGATTATACAGAATATGCAGAAATGCTAGATAAGCTCCCCGAAAAGTACAAACCAATAAAAGTTTGTATGTATTATTTAGATATAGAGAGAGGAAAAGATAAACCCTTTAGAGAAAAAGGATTTGAAGTAGTACAAAATGGAAAACTACTTTCACAAGATTTTTTGCAAAATTTTTATTTGAATACACTATCTTGTGAGTATGCTACCTCAAATGATTTATTATCTTCTCCTGTTTATTATTCTATTCATTTTGGATTGAAATTTTTTGAATTTGGTCCCAATGTTAAATATGAAATAGTAGAAGAAGATTGGCATAGTGCCTATGCAAAAGAACGAGAAGAATCTAAAAAATTAGCTCCTTATAGATTTCCAATAGAAGATGTCGAAAATATAGAAAGACAGAAAAAAATAGCTGATATAGAGTTAGGAGTAGCTAATAAATTATCTAAATTAGGGCTATTTACGTTTATACTTTCTCAATTAAATTTAAAGGTTATAAAAAAATATATCAGACAAAAATGATAAAAAAAATAATAAAACTAATTATTCCACCTATCTTTATCAAAATTTATCAAATACTTTTAATGTCTTCCAATACAAAAAAAGATGAAAAAAATATTGAGAATGAAAATAATATTAGGTGGAAAGGCAACTATAACTCTTGGCAAGAAGCTCAAAAAGAATGTGCTGGTTATGATGATTCGATAATAATACAAAAAGTGCTAAAATCTACCCTAATGGTTAAAAATGGGGAAGCTGTTTATGAAAGAGATTCTGTATTATTTGATAAAATAGAATATAATTGGTCTTTATTGGCTACTTTATTAAAAATAGCTATTAATTATGAAAACAAACTTTCTATAATTGATTTTGGAGGAGCTTTGGGCAGTACTTATTTTCAAAACAGATATTTTCTAAATGATTTAAAAGAAATAAATTGGAAAGTTGTAGAGCAAGAACATTTTGTTGAAAAAGGAAAAGAATACATACAAAATGATGAATTATCTTTTTATAATTCTATTGAAGAAAGTTTAAAGACTAAAGATACATCTATACTTTTGCTTTCTAGTGTCATACAGTATTTAGATAAGCCTTATACATGGTTAGAAAAATTCTTATCTTATGATTTTGAATATATAATTATAGATAGAACTGCTTTTATAAAGCAGATAGACAATAAAAATCAAGATGAAAGACTCATTATACAATATATCCCAGAAAATATTTATAAGGCATCTTATCCTGTATGGTTTTTTAATGAAGAAAAATTCCTAAAAAAGATTTTAGAAAAATATGAATTAATTACAACCTATACTCAAACAGTAGAAAATTCTATACAATTAGAAGATAATGCAAAAGGGTATTGGAATGGTTTTTTACTTAAAAAAAGAATTTAATTTTGATTATGTATTATTTTACAACTTATTTTGATAAAAACTATCTTTCTCGTGGATTGGCTCTTATTCATTCCCTTAAAGAACAAAAAGTAGAGTTCAAATTATTTGTGCTTGCTTTAGATGAGTTTGTATTTGATTTTTTTTCTCAAAATCATACCGATTGTGTAACTCCTATAAAGCTAAATCAATTAGAAAATCATGATAAAGAACTTTTTGCTGCAAAAACAACAAGAAGTAAAGTAGAGTATTATTTTACAATTACACCCTGCTTAACTTTATACATATTAGATACCTTTGCAGAAGTAGATATGATTACTTACATAGATGCAGATATTTATTTTTTTGATAATCCAAAAAAAATATTTGAAGAAATGAAAGATAATTCTGTAATTGTTATTCCACATCATTTTTCTCAAAAAAATGAATCTGCAAATACGTATGGAAAATATAATGTCGTGTTCAACACATTTAAAAAAAATAAAGATGGTTTGCTTTGCTTAAATTGGTGGAGAGAAAAATGTATTGAGTGGTGTTATGACAAATTAGATGAAGAAAATGAGCGTTTTGCAGACCAAAAATATATAGAAAAATTTCCTCTACTATCTGATAAAGTATTTGTATTTGATAGACCAGTCGCTAATTTAGCACCTTTTAATTTGGATAATGTAAAATTTGAGTATCAAAATAACATTTATACTGTAAATAAAGAGCAACTCATATTTTACCATTTTCACTATCTAAAAAGAATAAATGAATATTTTTATGAAGTATATTATCCAACAGGTTGGGATAAAAAATACTTTGACATCAAAGCAGTAAGAGCTGTTTATAGAAAATATATTAGAAGACTACAAATAGAAGAATCAATGTTTGATTTAGAGTTTTTTAATAGTAGATACAAACTTAAAGAAGTCAAATTTTTAGACAAAATTATTTATGAAAATATGTTATTGCATACAATATTTTATACAAAGTTTATAAATGTTAAAAAAGTATATCAATTTTACTCTAAATTAAAAAATAAATGGCAAAAATAATTAATTTACAAACTCATACAGACAAAAGAGGAAATCTAACTGTTATTGAAAAAGTAATTCCTTTTGATATAAAAAGAATTTTTTATATCTATGGAGTTGATGATTCTGTAAGAGGAGGACATAGACATCACAAAACAAAACAGGCAGCTATATGCCTAGTTGGTAGTTGTACTATCGGAAACAATGATGGTCAAAAACAGGAAGAATTTAAATTAGATGCTCCTCACAAATGTTTGATACTAGAACCACAAGACTGGCATAGAATGTATGAGTTTACACCTAATGCAATTTTGATGGTACTGGCTTCAGATGAGTATGATGCAGATGATTACATATTTGAACCTTATTGAGAAATAAAATCTATACTTTTTAATCTATAACTATTTTTAGCTAATGCTCCCTTACGAAAACCTAAACCAGTCCAACAAATCTTTTTTCAAAGACTATCAAACTAAATTTAATCAATTTTTAGAAAAAGGTTGGTTTATTTTGGGAAATGAAGTAGCAGAGTTTGAAAAAGAATTTGCTCAATATTCTCAATCCAAACATTGTATTGGTGTAGGAAATGGACTTGATGCGCTTTCAATAATTTTGAAAGCACTAGCAGAAAAGTATGATTTTTCTCAAAATAATAATGAAAAAACAGAAATAATTGTTCCTTCAAATACCTACATTGCCACCATTTTAGCAATTCTTCAAAATGGTTTCAAACCTGTTTTGGTAGAACCAGACATCAAAACATACAACATAAATCCAGTAGAAATTGAAAAAGCAATAACTCCGAAAACCAAAGCGATAATGCCTGTCCATCTCTACGGAAAAGTTTGTCAGATGGATAAAATACAAGAAATTGCTACAAAATATAATTTATTAATTGTAGAAGATGCTGCACAAGCACACGGAGCTAATTTTAATAACCAAAAAGCTGGAAGTTTTGGGATTGCAAACGGTTTTAGTTTTTATCCGACCAAAAATCTAGGAGCGTTGGGAGATGGTGGCGCAATTACCACAAATGATTCAGAACTTAATGAAATAATTCGCTCACTTCGAAATTATGGTTCAAGTAAAAAATATTATAATGAAAAAATTGGTTATAATTCTCGTTTAGATGAACTACAAGCTACTTTTTTGCGTATAAAACTTCAAAAGTTAGACGAAATAAATAATCATAAACGAAAACTTGCCAAAATTTATTTAGAAAATCTAAAATCTGATTTTATTCTGCCAGTAGTGGAAAAAAACTTTCACGATGTTTATCATATCTTTGCTATTCGTCATGAGAAAAGAAATGAATTGAAAGAGTTTTTATTGAAAAATGAAATTCAAACAGAAATTCATTATCCAATTCCACCAGCAGAGCAAAAGGCATTAGAAGGCGTTTTGGATAAAACAAATTTTCCAATCGCAAAACAGGTTCATCAAACTATTCTTAGTCTTCCCATTTCGTATTGTCATACAGAAAATGATATTTTGAGAGTTATTGAGGTAATGAACATATTTTAAATATAATTTAATTCGTCAAATTTGTGTTACAAATAAATAGTATTTAATCTGTCAAACTCGTTCAATTCGTGTTATAAAAAAGTAGTGTATTTAATCCGTTAAATCAGTGTTCCCAAAAATAAAAAAAATACTCATTCTTCGTTTTTCTTCTATTGGAGATATTGTCTTGACAACTCCTGTTATTCGCTGTCTAAAAATGCAGTTTCCTTCTGTCCATAATGAAGAATTGGAATTGCATTATGCTACCAAAGCGAGTTTTGCAACTGTTTTGAAACATAATCCTTATTTAGATAAAGTTCATTTACTTCAAAAAGAGCAATCACTTTCAGATTTTATTTCTATCTTAAAACAAGAAAATTTTGATATAATCATTGACTTACACAAAAATCTAAGAACAAGTATCATAAAACTTAGATTGAGCGCAAAATCTTATACTTTCGAAAAATTGAATATCGAAAAATGGATGTATGTCAATCTCAAAAAAAATAAAATGCCCAATCGCCATATTGTCGAAAGATATATGGACACAATAAAACCTTTGGGAATTACGCTAGAAGAAGACGAAAAACAAAGTGATGACCAAAATAAAAGTAAAGAAGTAACAGGCTTAGATTATTTTTTGGGAGTAGAAGACCATTTTGAACATAATTGGTTGCCCAAATCTCACCAAGAAGGTTATATTGCTTTTGCTATTGGAGGTGCGCATAATACCAAAAAACTTCCTCTAAAAAGAATGATTGAACTTTGTGATAGAATAAATAAGCCTATTGTTTTGTTGGGAGGAAAAGAAGATATTAAAAATGGACAAGCTATTTTTGATTTTTTTGAAAAAGATAGAGATACCTTCGAATCGCAAGAAGCCATTGAAAAATTAGGAAAAAAAACACGTATTTTTGATGGTTGTGGAAAACTTACCTTAGGGCAATCTGCATCACTTTTGAAGCAATCCAAAGTCGTCTTTACACATGATACAGGCTTGATGCACATTGCAGCAGCTTTTAAGAAAAAAATATACTCTATTTGGGGAAACACGACACCTTCTTTTGGAATGTATCCTTATAAAACAGAATTTGTAATTTTCGAAAATAATAAAATTAATTGTCGTCCTTGCTCAAAAATTGGGTTTAAAACTTGTCCTAAAGGTCATTTTAAATGTATGAATGGTATTGTTTTTGATTTTTGGATTCCTTAACTCAACAAAATATAAATATCAAAAAATCTTATTTTTATAATCTAAAATTTCTTATTTTTACATTTTTGTTTTTGCACCGAATCAAATTTGACAGAACATTTTTAATCAAAAAAATGAAAAATAAAAGCTACTAAAAAAAATAATAGAACTAAATAAATAAAAATATAATTATGATGAATGAATTAATTTCTAGTTTTCCTCAACAATTAGAAAATGCGTACTCAAATTTTCAAAAACTATCACTTTCATCATTTTCAGATAAAAATAGAACAATATCTAACATAGTAGTAGTAGGTTTGGGAGGTTCTGGCATTGGAGGAGATTTAATACAAACTATCACTCGTAGCTTACTAAAAGTACCATATCAAGTTTGTAAAACATATAATTTACCGAATTATATTGATGAAAATACACTTTTTATTGCTTCGTCTTTTTCTGGGAATACAGAAGAAACTTTGGCTTCTTTGGAAGAGGCTCAACGAAAAGGAGCTTATATTGCCTGTCTTACTTCGGGAGGAAAATTGCAAGAAATTGCACAGCAAAAAGCCTTTGATTTAGTTCCTTTGAAATCTTTAGCTGCCTGTCCTAGAGCGCATTTGCCTTATTCTGCCACTTCATTATTACTGCTTCTGAATCATTATGGGTTGATAGAAATTGATTTTGAAAAAGAAATAAAACAAACTGTTCAAAATCTAAATGAGAATAATGAAGTAATAAAGAAAGAGGCACAAAGATTGACATTTCCGTTAAAAAATAAATTTCCCATTTTGTATGCTGATGCCATTTTAGAACCGATGCTCATTCGTTTTCAACAACAAATTAATGAAAATGCAAAACAGCTTTGTCATGTAGCTGTTTTTCCAGAAATGAATCATAATGAACTTGTGGGCTGGCATTTGCCGAAAGAAATTTTATCCAAAACACATATTTTGCTTTTTCATTCGGACTATGACCATGAAAGAATAAATAAAAGAATGAAAATCTGTGAAGATATTTTTAAAGAACATACAACAGCTATCACTCATATTTCTGCAAAAGGAAATTCTTTTTTTGAGCAGGTATTTTATCTTATTTATCTAACAGATTGGGTTTCATATTATTTGGCAGACCAGAACAATGTCGACCCTTTCCCAGTAGAAGTTATCAATTATCTCAAATCTTCTCTTCAAGAATAAATGTAGTTTTTTCTAACATACATATTTAGTATGTGAAAAGGATAGCCTACCTTTTTGAAGGTGCAAAAAAAATAAATAATGCAAACTGTATCATTCGAACACTTAGGAACTCTTTCTTATCAAAAAGCATGGAATTATCAACAAGAAGTTTTTGATAGAATTTTTGATGTAAAAAAACAAAATCGTCAGTTAGAAGAAAAACAACAACTTTCTACACCTAATTATCTTCTTTTTTGTCAGCATAATCCTGTATTTACGATGGGAAAAGCTGGTTCGATAGATAATTTATTGCTTTCTAAAGAAGAACTAACACAAAAAGGAATTGAGTATTTTGAGATAAATAGAGGGGGAGATGTTACTTTTCACGGTCTTGAACAGCTTGTAGGTTATCCTATTTTGGATTTGATGAATTTCAAACAAGATTTACATTGGTATTTTAGAGAGTTAGAAGAAGTAATTATTCAGACTATGCAAACCTTTGAGCTAGATGCTGGAAGAGTTGATGGACTGACAGGCGTTTGGATAGACCCAAATTCAGAAAACCCAAGAAAAATATGTGCTATCGGAATCCGTGCCAGTAGGTGGATAACCATGCACGGTTTTGCATTGAATGTAAATACAGATTTATCCTATTTTGATTTAATAATTCCCTGTGGAATAAAAGATAAAGGAGTAACTTCTTTAGAAAAAGAACTAGGAAAAAAAATAGAAATGAAAGAAGTTGAAAAACGAGTAAAACAACAGTTTGAAAAAAGATTTGGTGTGAGAATTTTGTGATTATGGTGCAAATGTTTTTTAGATAAAAATGGTATAACTTTTACTTATTTATCTATCTTTTTCCCTGTTCTGTGACTCACAGAACAGCAAATACATCTAGTGTCCAGTACTCTAAAAAATGGTATAACTTTTACTTATCAATAAAAAGGAGTATTTTTATTTTTTATAAAAAAAATATTTTATTTAATTTATTTATCTATCTATGTCTAAATTTATTTTATACACATTTTTTTTCTTTACTTTTTTTGCCTGTTCGCCTTCAGAATCCACAAAAAAAGTTAATGCAGAAAACATAAATACAGGAGATTTTGAAAACACAGAATCTCAAACAGAAGTTCCTACTCAAACAGTTTCTAATACAGAAATTCTTGAAAAAGACTATTATCGTTTTAAGGGAACAATAAATGAAAACTTGCCTATTGTTTTGGATTTGAATCAAGAAAACGGAAATTATGTAGGTTCGTATTATTACACCAAACATAAAATGATACTTCGTTTTGATGGAAAAAAGAATGAAAATGGAGAAATTGTATTACAGGTTTATGACAAACTAGGAAATATAGTAGAATATATCACAGGAAGAATAAACCAAAATACATTTATAGGAAAATGGCAAAATGCAGCAAAAACAAAAACATTTCCTATTTCTTTGACTGAAACGCTAGATAGAAGTATTCTTTTTTATGTGGATAAATTAGATGCAGGCGATTACTATCACTATGAAGTACTTAGCATCAGGCAAGTACCAAAAGATGGAGATTTGACACATTCTCAAAAGAAAATTTTTGAACTACAACGTTTAGATATTTCTACAAATAATGAAATAAATGGATTATTAAAAAAGTTAGAAAAAGCATCAAAGAAAGAATCAAGGATTGGGTTTGACCCAAATTCTTTATATAAAAAGATTAATATTGTATTTAATGATTTTTCGATTGCTATAATAAGAACAGATTGGCGAGAACATCATTCAGGAAGCTCTACACATTTTGATTTTAGTTCTTATTATATAATAGATGCACAAAAAGGCAAAGAAATTACTTTAGAAAGTATTTTTGATGAAGAAAACATGAAAGTAATAGAAGAAAAAGTACGCAAAAAAGCAGAAGATGAAGAAGCCTTTGATGGGTATTCAGTACACAATTTTATGATTGGAGAAAGAGGTGTTACATTTATTTTCAATGAAAACCCAAGTGGAAAAGCTGCTGGCTATGGAGCTTATGAAGGAAGAGAAATGCCACAAGATTATGTTATGAATTGGTCAGAAATAGAAAATCTAATAAAAGAAGATTCTCCTGTAAGACGAATTTTTGAAAATTAAAATTTGATTTTAAACAAAAAAAAACTTCTCAATTATCTTTTATAATTGAGAAGTTTTTAGTTGCAGCGCAACGTAATATAAATTGTATTATTTATGCAAAATATATCTTTAAACAGTTTCATTGAGAAACCTGTGCAAAATTACTCTTTTTCTACTTTCTCAACATTATCTTTAGGGTGTCTGTCGATGAGTTTGTTTAGAGGGTCAATACCTGCTTTTGCTGGTTTGCCTTTTACTTTTACTGTAATGGTAGAATTTTCTTTAGTAATTTGATGTTTTTCAAGATACAAAAGAGGCGCAAATTTATAACCATCTGCATTTTTTTCAGTAGGTTCTTCGCCATA
>CAKZOK010000166.1 GCA_937136415.1 uncultured Cytophagales bacterium
ATATATTGATTTTGTCTTGAATAAAGTTTTTTTTTCATTTTAAATGACTAATCCTGCTTAATTTCATTTAGTTTATCTGTTTTTTACCAAAAGTATTTAAGAACAACACTTCGGTAATGAATTTTGGTTTTCAATCATTTTTTAGAAATTAAAGAGATAAAACCGCCTTTTTAGTCCATAAAACCAAGGCATGCCTTGGCTCTACACTAGCATTACAATTTTATAACATATTGATAATCAATTAGTTACCAAGCATTACCGAACCATCATATTTGAATTTTTACGTCTGATAGTCAAAAATTAAAGTTCTTCATTTTTAATCATTTGATAAATACTCGACTTTCCGATGTCCAATTCTGTGGCAACTCGTGTAATATCATTATTATATTTTTCCAAAAAGTACTTCACAATTTTTCGTGTATAGGCTTTGAGTGTTGTTTTTTCCTCAAAGAACGAAGCTCTTTGGTAATTGGATTTAAAATGAAGTTGTTCTGTGGTTATTCTATTGTCATTGGTCATCACACAAGCTAGCTCTACAATTGCTTTAAGTTCTCTAACATTACCTGGAAAGGGGTATTTTAACAATTCTTTTTGAGCTTCAGCTTCTATTTCCATCGTGGGCAAATTATTTTTTTTGCAAAATTCATCTGCAAAATATTTTGCCAATATCAACACGTCTTTTCCTCTTTGACGAAGAGGTGGAGCAGTAATTGGTAAACCCAAAATACGGTAATACAAATCTTCACGAAAATTCCCTTTTTCAACCTCTTTTTCAAGATTCTTGTGTGTTGAAACAATCACACGAGCATTTACTTTAATGGTTTGCTCACCACCAATCCGTACTACTTCATGCTCTTGCAAAACTCGCAGCAATTTTGCTTGCATGAAAATATCCATATCTCCAATTTCATCTAGGAAGATTGTTCCCTTTCCTGCTTGTTCAAACTTTCCTTTTCTACGAGAAATAGCTCCCGTAAATGCTCCTTTTTCATAGCCAAAGAGTTCACTTTCAATCAATTCTTTGGGAATGGCAGCTACATTAATCGCAATAAAAGGTTCTTTTTTGTTGCTTGAGTTGTAATGCACCGCTTTTGCAATCAACTCTTTACCTGTTCCTGTTTCTCCACTTATTGAAACACCAATATTAGTACGCACAGCCTTTTTCATTAAGGCAAACATTTGACTTATTTCGGGACAATCCCCCTTGATGCTTTTTGAGAATTCATATTTTTGTTCAATTTCTTCTCTCAAATGGGTAATTTCTTCTTGTAAATTCTGCTTCTCACGAAGGTTTTTGATACTATTCCACAAAAGAGTTTTGGTATCATCATTTTTAACCAAATAATCATAGGCTCCCAAACGCAATAAATCAACGGCAGTTGAAATATTATCTTGCCCTGAAATAATCAGAACAGGTACTTCTGGACTGTGTCTTTTAATTTGCTTTAAAACCTCTTCCCCTGACATATCAGGTAGAGAATAGTCTAAAGTAATCGCAGAAGGTTTTTTATATAAATTGTCTATTAATTCTTTCCCTGTATGAAAAATTTCTACTTCATAATCAGGGTTAAGTGATAGATGGTAAGCCAAAATTTTTGCATAAATGGCATCATCTTCTACAATAAAAATCTTGAATTCTTGCATTGTGATGGTTAGTTTGTTTGGTAGTGAGTGTGCAAAGATAAGCAATATTGTGAGAATTGAAATTAGCATTTACAAATAATTATCTACTTCTAAGAGTATTTTACATTCGTAATACCTAATTCCTAATTCGTAATTGCTTCTTTAGTTAGCTTCAGCTTGAATTACTTCTAATGCACCTTCTGCAAGAACTACCACATCACTATTCATGATATGATATGTATGTAATTGATTTGCTGGCAAAACTTTAGTTTTAGGCAAGTTGCGAGCCGAACGATATACTACATCGTTTTGTTCTCCTGTTACAACAAGTACTTTTTTACCTGAAAGATTCAAGTTATTAAGCAAAGCAATAAACTCTTTTGTTTTTGGAGTATCCATTACTAGATTTTCCATTACTGTAATTGCTTCTGCTTTTGCTTTGTGAGAAAGAGCAGATTTACGAGCTAATTGTTTTACTTTACGGTTCAATTTGAAACCATAATCACGTGGCTCTGGTCCAAAAATACGACCACCACCTACAAAAATAGGCGATTTGATACTACCAGCACGTGCGCCACCTGTTCCTTTTTGGCGTTTTATTTTACGAGTAGAACCTGACACTAAACCTCTATGTTTAGAAGAGTGTGTTCCTTGACGTTGATTTGCTAAATATTGTTTAACATCTAGGTAAATTGCGTGGTCATTTGGTTCGATGGCAAAGATGCTATCTGATAATGTAGCGTTTTTGCCTATTTCTTTTCCTTCTTTATTTAAGATGGGTAATTCCATAATGATATTTCGTTTTGAAAACTATTTTTTTGAATTAATGATTGATAAACTCATGACATTAATTTTGAGATAGTTTTTTGGAAAGTAACTTGAAAAAAATTAACGTTGAATAAGAATAGTAGAATTGTTTGCACCTGGAATTGCACCAGAAACTACAATAAGGTTTGCCTCAGGCATAATTTTTTCTACACGTAAGTTTTTCACTTTCACACGATTACCACCCATACGACCTGCCATACGCATACCTTTGAATACACGAGAAGGATAAGAAGAAGCACCAATTGAACCAGGTGCACGCAAACGGTTATGCTGACCGTGAGTAGCTTGACCTACACCAGCAAAGTTGTAACGCTTAACAACACCTTGAAAACCTTTACCTTTAGAAGTGCCAACAACATCTACAAATTGACCCTCTTCGAAGAGGTCTGTAACATTTACTTCTTGACCTACTTCATACGTTGTTTCAGTTTCTACGCCCATATTACGAAACTCTACAAGTTTGCGTTTTGGGGTAGTTCCTGATTTTTTGAAATGTCCTTGAAGTGGCTTAGGAGTGTTTTTTTCTTTACGCTCTCCAAAACCCATTTGTACGGCACGATAACCGTCTGTATCTTCAGTCTTGACTTGTGTAACTACACAAGGACCAGCTTGTATTACTGTGCATGCGACACTACGTCCATCGGCATTAAACAAACTAGTCATTCCGATTTTTTTACCAATTAAACCTATCGGCATTATACTGGAATTTAATTATTAGGCGAAGTTATAAAAGCGTAAAGAACAATTATGAATCAAAGATTATGAATGTAATACATTAAATTTCTTTAATTTTTATTCCTTATTAATTTCTAAAAATAAGTTTCTAAAAATTAATTTCCCAAAAAGCTGCTTTTATACCTCTAAAATTGAATAGTTGAAGGAATGAATATCTTTTGATTATCAGTGTTTTATAAACATAATTGAAATAAATTTTCTGACCAAAACACACACTTTTCCTATATTTGGGAGTGCAAAAATACTAACTCTTTCACTAACAAGCAACTAATTATTAAAAATAAATAAAGAAATTTCAAGAAAAATTAAACATTCTCACTAAATTAATTTCTCATAAAAAAAAACAATACCTTTTTATAAAAATTCGTACTTTTGATATATGCCAAAATTCTTAACAGGAAATAACCTAAACCATAAAGTAGGAGAAATTATCGAAAAAGCCGAAAAAAGATTAATTCTTATTTCGCCTTATATTCGCTTACATTCTTATTACAAAAAACTTTTGCAAGTCAAACTTATCAATCCAAATCTTGAAATAATAATTGTATTTGCCAAAAGTGGAAAAAACCCAATCAAAAATATTGCAGTAAAAGATGTGGAATTTTTTAAGCAATTTACTAATATCGAACTCCGAATAGAACCCAAACTACACGCAAAATATTACGCCAATGAAAAAGAATCCATTCTTACTTCGATGGATTTGTATGATTATTCACAAGAAAATCATATTGAAGCAGGCGTTTTGAGTAGCTCAAATGTTTTTAATAATATTTTGGGAGATTCTTTTGATATTCAAGCCTACGACCATTTTCTGACAGTGGTAGCCAAAAGCGAAATTATTTATAAAGCTGTTCCAGAATATTCGTATAATTTACTAGGGCAAAAAAAATTTAAAGGAGTGCATGTCGAAATTGATTTGATTCCTTTTGAATAAAAAGCCCTAATTTCAAAAAAAACAAAAATAATTTTTATCGTTTGTAATCATCATCTTACTAAGAAAATAAGATGTTTTTATCGAAAAATGACTTCTATCAGAATAATTTTTTCAAAAAAAATACGTATTTTTAAAATGATTACAAAAAAAACAAGAAATTTGTATTCAAAATAATTGCCTAACAACAATTATTTTTATCCTAAAAAACACAAGCAAAACTCATCATTTTTCAATTTTATAGATTATGAACCCATTAGAACAAGCCCTAAAAGCCGAGCAAGAAGCAAAAGCAAAACAACAAGAAAACCAACAAAAACAAGATAATCAAAACGCTGATATTAGTTCTCAAAATAAAAAAACAACACCCTTAGATATGATTTTGAGGGAAGAAGAAAATGTAGAAGAAAACAAAGATACAAATCAAGAAGAAACGGCTCAAAATACATCTCAACAAAAGATTAAAAATCCTTTGGATATGGTTTTTGAGGAAAAAGATGAGCAGAGTGTTGAACAAGAAAATAATCTTAATCAAGAAGAAGAAGAAGAAGAACAAGAAATAGAAAGCCAACCAAAAGACATAAAAGAAAATACAGAAACAGATTTTTTCGAAAATATAGCTTTTTCAGATGATTTGCCAAGACCCAAAAAACATCTGAATGGTTTTGTTGAAAATTCAGAGAATGAAATACAAAAAAACGAAGAAAAGACAACCAAAACAGATTTAGAATCAGAAACTACAACCAAAGAAGAACAAATAGAAGTAGAATTAGTCATAGAGAAAGAAATTGAAGACGAAAAATCTGCTATCAAAAAAGACAACAAAACAGAAATTAGAAAAGCCTATTCAGAAGAAAAAATAATTTTTGATAGAACAGATATTTCTGATGAGCAGCTTATTCATTTGTATAAAGCACTCCTAAAACCTCGTTTGATTGAGGATAGAATGCTTATTGCGCTTCGCCAAGGTAAAATTTCAAAATGGTTTTCAGGATATGGACAAGAGGCAATTTCTGTCGGAATTGCCGAATCCATTCAAACAGATGAGTATTTATTACCACTTCATAGAAATTTAGGACTTTTTACTTCTCGTAAAATAGAGCTTGAAAAACTTTTTGCACAGTTTCAAGGCAAAAAAGAAGGATTTACCAAAGGTAGAGATAGGTCATTTCATTTTGGAACAAATGAACATCATATTGTAGGAATGATTTCGCATCTAGGGCCTCAACTAACAGTGGCAAATGGAATTTCTTTAGCTAATGTTTTGGAAAACAAAAAACGAATTACGGTTACTTTTACAGGCGATGGTGGAACTTCGCAAGGAGATTTTCATGAAGCCTTAAATGTAGCTGCTGTTTGGGATTTGCCTACTATTTTTGTTGTCGAAAATAATGGATATGGACTTTCTACGCCGAGCCATGAGCAGTTTCGATGCAAACAATTTATTGATAAAGGAATAGGGTATGGAATGAAAGCTGTGCAGGTGGACGGAAATAATATTTTGGAAGTATATGCAACTGTCAAAAAATTGGCTGAACAAATGAGAGAAAATCCACACCCTGTTTTATTAGAAATGATAACTTTTCGTATGCGTGGACATGAGGAGGCATCAGGTACAAAATATGTCCCAAAAGAGCTTTTTGAAGTTTGGGAGAAAAAAGACCCAGTTACTAATTATGAAAAGTTTTTGATAGAAAATGATATTCTGACAGAAGAAAAAACAAAAGAAATTAGAACAGAGTTTTTTGAAAATATCAAAAATGCTTTAGATGCTGCCTTAGAATTACCTAAAATTGTTCCAAATACAGAAGAGGAAGTTGCAGATATGTATGCTCCTCATGAGCAAGAATTAATTGCACCAATTAGTAGTAACCAAACTCAAAAACGATTAATTGATGCCATTTCTGATTCATTGCGTCAAAGTATGGAACGCTATCCAAAAATGACAATTATGGGGCAAGATGTTGCTGATTATGGTGGTGTTTTCAAAATTACTGATGGTTTTGTTGAGCAGTTTGGGAAAGAGCGTGTCAGAAATACACCTCTTTGTGAATCGGCGATTGTGGGTGCAAGTTTGGGGCTTTCTATTCGTGGCTGGAAAGCTGTCATGGAAATGCAATTTGCCGATTTTGTTACCTGTGGATTTAATCAAATCATTAATAATCTTGCAAAATCGCATTATCGTTGGGGACAAAATGCCGATGTTGTGGTGCGTATGCCAACAGGTGCAGGAGTGGCTGCTGGACCTTTTCATTCACAGTCAAATGAAGCGTGGTTTGCTCATACTTCTGGTTTAAAAGTTGTTTATCCATCTTCTCCTTATGATGCAAAAGGGCTTTTAAATGCCTCTATTGAAGACCCAAATCCTGTTATTTTCTTCGAACATAAAGCTCTTTATCGTGCCATTTCAGAAGAAATTTATGATGATTATTATACTCTCCCAATCGGAAAAGCTGCAACTGTTTTGGAGGGCGAAGATGTCAGTATTATTACGTATGGAATGGGAGTGCATTGGGCAAAAAAGGCAGCAGAAGAGCTAGGAGAAAAATTAGGAGAAAATCATTCTTTAGAAATAATTGATTTAAGAACTCTTCTTCCTTGGGACAAAGAAGCAATTTCAGAAACAATCAAAAAAACAGGAAAAGCAATCATTTTGCATGAAGATTGTTTGACTGGTGGAATTGGTGGCGAAATTTCGGCGTGGATTGCAGAACATCATTTTACAGACCTTGATGCGCCAATTATGCGTGAGGGAAGTCTTGATACGGCTGTTCCATTTAGTGCTGATTTGGAGAAAAATTTCTTGCCTTATGAGCGTTTTGTAGAGAAGTTAACAAAATTGATACACTATTAAAGGTAGGCTGTTCAAAATTTGTTTATTTTCTCATACAGTTTTCGTGTCTTTTGAAATTTAGCTACATCGTAGCGTAACCTTTGTAGAATAGAAAAATGA
>CAKZOK010000167.1 GCA_937136415.1 uncultured Cytophagales bacterium
ATATTGTATTTGTGTTGGAAACAAAATTACAAGCCTTTGTAACTAATTAGTTATGAAGGCTTTTTTGTGTTAAATAAGAATTATAAAAATAAATACTATGTTGTTTTGCTACCTAGGATAAGATATTTTTCTCTACATTTTTTTTAGATAAATGTAAATTTTTAATAAAACACTCTTATCATATTTTAGTTTGTATAAGAGAAAAGTATTACTTTGGTAAATTAACATAGTAATATTATGATGAACATTAATTTGTGAATATAGATTATTAAAATTATGTTAGGGATTTCAAAAAATAGAATGCCAGAAGGTGATAGGCTCTTTGAAGATTTTTATGTTTTCGAGCTTCTTCAAACACCTCGTTATGGAAAAATAGTTGCTTATTGGTCATTAGGAATTTTCTTAGCAGGAATTGCATTTTTATTTCTTCCTTGGCAACAAAATATTGCAGGTTTTGGGCAGCTTACAGCTCTTCGCCCAGAAGATAGACCTCAAAAAATTTATCCTGTGGTGGGAGGACGTATAGAAGCTTGGCATATTCAGGAAGGGCAGTTTGTTAATGCAGGAGATACCATTGCACGTATTTCGGAAGTGAAAGATTATTATTTTGACCCTAATCTTACAGACAGAATGGCAAGTCAAATTGATGCTCAAGGCAATGCAATAGGTTCTTTGGGCGATAAAGCCAAAGCATTAGACCAACAAATTATTGCTGATAAGGCAGCTATGGAGCTAGAGGTAAATCAAGCAAAAAATAAAGTAGAACAACTAAAATATAAGATTACGATAGACAGTGCAAATTTAGTAGCCATCGAAACACAGTATCAGAATGCAATTAATCAGTATGAGCGTGAGCAAGAGTTATTTAAAAAAGGATTGACTTCAAAAACAGATTTAGAAAATAAAGAACTCAAAGCAAAAGAATCAACTGCAAAAATTAATGCAGCTCAAAATAAATTAGCCACAACAAAAAATAAATATCTCAATGCAGTTTTGGAGGTTTCATCAAAACGAGCTGCTTATATGAGCAAGATAGCAAAAGCAATCTCAGATAAAAGTGCAACGCTTGCCTATGTAAATGAAAATGAGCAAAAATTGACTAAGTTACAAAGTGAATTAACAAATGTAGAAGTCAGAAAGGCAAATTATATTATCCGTGCGCCTCAATCTGGTTATGTTGTAAAATCATTACTTACAGGAATTGGAGAAATTGTTAAAGAAGGACAGGCACTTGTTACAATTATGCCCGAAAACCCACAATTAGCAGTAGAATTGTATGTTTCTGCAAATGATGTTCCTTTGTTGCAACGTGGCACGCATGTTCGTTTGCAGTTTGATGGTTGGCCTTCGCTTGTTTTTTCGGGTTGGGAATCTGCGACAGTAGGTACTTTTGGTGGAAAAATAGCTGTTATTGACTATATTAATACAAAAAATAAATATCGTATTTTGGTAGTTCCTGATACAGAAACCGAAAATGAAGAGGGGTGGCCTGCTGCTTTGCGTGTAGGAAGTGGTGTTTATGGTTGGGCAATGCTCAATGAAGTGCCAATTTGGTACGAACTATGGCGACAGCTCAATGCTTTTCCTCCTTTGCCTATGGAAGGAAGTGATTATGAAGGTAAAAAAGATAAAGTCGAACAAATGGAATATGATTCTAAATTGAAAAGATAATTATATTCATAAAAAAACTCTTTCCTAGATTACTAATTATTTTTAGTTATTTTTGGAAAGAGTTTTTAATTTATTTTTACTATTTTAATTGCCTCCACTACTCCCACCTGTTGTAGTTCTTAGTGGTTTTTTATAGTCTTTATCTCTAATTGATTTTATAAATTTTGACCAAGCAAATGGATTAAGAAGAGGAATTGAAGGAGCAAAAAACTTATTATTTCGTGCATTTAAGTTTTGCTGCATCAAATATCTATAATTTGAATTGGCATTCATAGGCATATTTGCAGCCATTTGATTGAGTTTTTCATTATTTAGATTTTCTTTCATTTGGTCAATAAGTGGGTCAGAGGTATCCATTGCCAAAACCATATCTTTAAATTCAGCAGCATTGGCATAGGGCAAAATTACAACTTCATTTAGCATCTTAACATCTTCTTTCAAATCAATTAAGACAGAATATAAAGACTCCCCACGCTTTGGAATCACAATTTGAGAGCTTTTATAACCCACTGCACTTACCATAACTGTATCGCCCTCCATCGCTGGGATTGTAAAATAACCAAGAGCATTAGTAACACCACCTCGTCCAGCTCTAGGAATATAGATATGAACTCCAGAAACCCCATACGAACTATCGCCTTCTACCACAAGACCCGAAAAACGAACCATTTGATTTTCGCCCTGCCCGAATGAAAAAGTAGAAAAATAAGAAGTAGAAATTAAAATAAATAGAAAAGCAATGCCATACTTTAAAATGATTTTTTGAATAAAATTTGTAGTATAATTTATATTTTGGCTCATAGCTTAGGGTCAATTACGAATTAAAAATTACAGATTACTTGTTGGATTTGTTTAAGAATGATTATAGATATTTTGTTGGTTGGTTTTTGCTAAAATGCCAATAACTAAATAACTTATCATACTTTGCCAAACACCACTCTATTCTTTATCTAAAAACTAAATATTTGATTTGAAATAAGAAACCTTTGAATAAATAAAGGACTTTGAACGTGTCATTTTAGTATATTTATTCTACTAAGATAAGAGATTTTTGTGGCTTTTTGTTAGATTTTTATGATTTTTAATTCAGATGATAAAAAACAGTTTGTGCTAGTGGTGCAAAATAAGCTGTTTTTTGATTTGCTTTTTGTAAGCCTTCATTTGTCCAACTATTGCAAGTATAAAATAAATGATAACTGCCATTTGCTTCAAAAAAATAATCAGAAGTGGAATATCCTTTTTGTGGTAAGCGACTAAACTTCGTTTGATTAATTTTATCTTCTGAATCTTCATTTACAGTTCGGAAACTACCTTCAATATGTTGCAATAAGTTTTGGTATTCTTCTTTTTTTAACTTTATTTTTTTGCACACTTCATTTTCTTCCAAATTATTTCGATAAAAATTGATGTGCATAAGTGTTTCAGAAGGTAATAAAGCAGCATTCAAACAAGATGAAATAGAAGGAAATTTGTTATCATAAGATTCATTGAAAAATTGTTTGTCGCCCCACCCTATGGAAAGCCATGTATAAGAGTTTTGTAAATAAGAATTAATAATAGAATCTTGCCCCAAAGTCTTAAAAAAAACTTGATTTTTTTGAATAGGAATCACAATATCAGTATGAAGCCCGTTTGAAGTGATATAAATTTCAATTTCATCTTCAGATTGATTTTTTATTTCTTTCGGATTGATAGTCCAAAAATAACCTCCAATAGCCAAAATAAGTAAATAAATAGAAAAAATACAGAAAATAAACTTTGCAGAAAGTCGGAAAAAACTCAGAAAATATCCTTTTTTATGGCTCATTTTATCAAAAATTATATTGAAATTATTTTTTAATAAACAGATGCAATTCATTTAGATAATCCATAAATGTTACTCATCAAAAAGATAAAGTTTAGAATGTATGTACTTTTTCGTATTTTCGAATATAATAAAACACAAACGGATTATTTTTTAATTTCTTCAAAATATAGACTTATGCACACTCATATTATACAAAACCCTAAACATAAGGAGTTTCTTGATGAGAATAGAAGCGACCCAATTACTGGCGACGATATAAAAGAGGGTGATGAAATTGTGTTTTGTGCTGCCTGCAAATCTGCTTTTTTACATGATACGTGGCTTTATTTAGACAAAACACATTGCAATCAAACCGAAACACTGGGAAAGTTTCCTTTGTCCAAAAAACTTGAAATTAGTGGAGCTAATCGCCCTCCTTTATATATAATTGGTTGCAATGACAAAATTTCTAATTCATATAATAATGAGTTTTTTAATGAAGCAGACAATGATTTTATGAATGCACCAACATTGCTTGATGAGCGTTCGTTTTATCAAAAAAATATTTTTTCTGTTTGGGTGCTTTCTATTTCTATTGTTTTAATTTTTTTGACAATGGTTTTGGGTATTGCGCCTCTTTCTGTTGGGATTACTTTTGTTGCCATTATGACAATAGGAATCAAATCAATGTTTTTTAAAGATAAAAAAATATTTACTTCTTCAAATAAGAAAAAAGAAATTGAAAGGATAGAAATCCATCGAAATTATATTTCAATTCGTTTTAAAGACATCAAAAAAGAAGCTCGCATTATTTTGAAGTCTATTTTGGCAATTAATTTGATTTATTCCAGCAACTCATATACTTTGCAAGTAGTAAAAAAAGGAAATAAAATATATGAGTTTTCGACATCATTAAATAATATTAATCAAATCAATCAAGTATTATATAGTTTGGTGCAATTTGATGAAAAGGTAAATATTTTTGTTAGAAATTTGCCGTATGACGACCGTATAAAACTGCGAAAATGGGAAACAGAAAATGAAAATATACTTTTGTATTAAGACAAATTTAAGAGAAATAAAGCCCACAAATTTATTTGTAGGCAAGCAAATATTAAGAATTTTTTCTAGCTTCCTTTCGGCGTTCTATTTCTTTTTGTATCAATAAATATTCTCGGCTGCTCTGTCCTGCGATAGCTGTATTTTCATCTGCTCTTCGCATTAAATAAGGCATAACATCTTTTACAGCACCATAAGGAACATATTTGGCTACATTATATCCTGCTGCTGCCAAATTATTTGACATATTATCACTCATTCCATAAAGCTGGGCAAAGTAAAAACGAGGGTCATTTTTTTTGATAGCGTATGCCTCCATCAAAACCACAAGCGAATAACAACTAAGCTCATTGTGTGTGCCTGCACAAATCGAAATACGTTGTCTTTTTTCTATACAAAATTCCATAGCTGCATCAAAATCTCTATCTGTACTCAATTTATCAGGCTGGATTGGGTCAGTATAATTTTTCTCTGTTGCTCGTTTGCGCTCCTTTTCCATGTATGCACCACGGACAATTTTTGCACCTACATAATACTGCCCTTTTACTGCATTTTTGTATGCCAATTTTAACTTTTCTAATCTATCAACGGTGTACATTTGATAAGTATTATAGATGAGAGCTTTGTCTTTATTGTATTTTTCCATCATCTGATAAGTCAAATCATCAATGGTTTCTTGAAACCAAGTTTCTTCTCCATCTACAAAAATTCGGACATTATTTTGATAAGCAGCCTGACAAATTTCATTCATTCGAAACTGAATTTTTTCCCAACTATCTTTTTCATCTGTATTCAAAGTTTCTTTTGCTTGTACTTTTTCTAATATTTTCGAATGCCCAATTCCTGTAACTTTAAAGACACAAAAAGGAATATTGCTATCTCCTTTTGCTCTAATTATGGTTCTAATTATTTCATTTTTGGTTGTTTCAAATCCTTCGGTTGATTTTTTTCCCTCAACAGAATAATCTAAAATTGTTCCGATTCCTGCTTGTGTTAGTTGTATGACTGTTCTTTCGCTATCTTCGATGGTTTCGCCTCCACAAAAATGCTCAAAAAGAGTGTTTTTTACGACAGGTTGTACAAAAGGCATTCTGATTTTGAAAGCCAGTTTGAGAAGAGGTGTTCCCGAATCTACAAGAGTAGGCTTATTCATTGTCCAGAAAAGAAGATTCATTTTTTTTAGGTCAAAATCTGAACGATTAGCAAAAGCTGTTTCTGTATCTTCAAAGGAAACGTGTTGTTTGGCAATCTGAATAATCTCTAAGGCAGATAAAGATGACAGATTCTGACGATTTTGTGTAGGCTTTGAGTCCATAGTTATAGTCTATTATTAGTGAATAGTTATTTATTTTATTCTTTACCAAAAATGCGATATTTTTTGTATCCTTTCCAAAACTCTAAAGCTGTAACTCTCAAAATAGTATAAACAGGAATGGCGAAAATCATACCTACAGCACCAGCCAAGGCAGCTCCCATAAAAACAACACTAAATATTTCTAAAGGGTGTGCTTTTATACTTCTTGAAAAAATAATAGGTTGAAGAAGAAGATTATCAGAAAATTGAACAACCAAAAAGACAATAATTACTTTGATTGCCAAAATTGAAAAGGTCATGTCTTGCCCTTGTTGAAGCTGAGTAGAAAGTGAAACAATAAGCCCAAAAGAAGCTCCCAAAATAGGTCCTATATATGGAATAAGGTTAGCAATGGCTGCAAAAATAGCAATCGTAACAGCATACTTTACTTCTGAAAAAATAAGCCCAATCGAAACCAATGTAAAAATAGAAAACATCTGAATTAGAAGCCCAAAAAGATAATTAGAAAGTAATTTTTCAATTTTGTAGATGGCACTAATAGAAACCTCAAAATACGCATTTGGAATTAATGCAATTATATTTCTTCTGAAAAGCCCTTTTTCATAAAGTAAAAAGAAGGAAATAAAGACAACTGAAATTGTGCCTATCAAAACCGTACTGGCTGTATTAAGAATTTTATTAATGACCTTTTCGATATTCATTTCTTTAAAAAAATTGAAAAAGTAGTTTTGTAACTCAGTCATCAAAAAACCTTTTTGTTTGTTTACCCATTTTCTATCAAGTAAAAAACTCTCAATATAATCAACAGGAGAAATTATATTATTAAACAAAGAATTATAATCTAAAGCCGAAATAAATTCTATTTGTTCGGAAACTAAAGGAATAAAAAGTAAAACAAAAAGAGCAATAATACCAGCAAAAATAGTGAAAGAAAGTATTACTGAAATGGCACGAGGCAAATGAACACCTGCAATCTGAATTTGTCCAATATAGTTGGTAGGAATTTGAAGAACAGCACTAAAAACCATTGCAACTATAAAATAACCTACAATAGTTGAAAAAAACCAACTCAAAATAGCTGCAATAAAAATTCCTAGACCAAGAAGGATTAAACGTTTATTCATTTTTGAATATATTGACCAGTTTCTTTTTTTTGACAAAAATACGTATTAAATCAATGTTAATTTATTTATTGGTAAAAAAAAATGAAAAAAATAAGCCTGTCCAAATTTTTTTCATTTAATGATTTTTTAACTAATTTGTACAAAATTATTTGAGTTTAAAGTTTTATTAATTATGCAAAATAGAAAAAAACGTACTTTCACTATATCTCAAAAAACAATTAGAACATTTGCCTTACTTGTTGTGGCTTTGCTTGCTGCTAGTGCAATCTTGACTTTGGGAGGCTTTAAAATAAATTGGGAAGAAGCATGGAAAGGTTTGTTGGAGTTATAAATTCATAATTGTAATTTAAGAAGATTTTTTTTAGTTTAAAGACTAATTCGGAGTGGTTTTTGAAAGGTATTATGATGTTTAAAGTCAATTTTTTGTTTATAAAATCCTAATTTTTTGCAAAATTGATGATTTATTTCTATCCTACTCCTAAAAAAATAATAATGATTTACTCTCTTTTTTTTAAAAAGTCTATAAAAAAGAAATTTGTTTTTTCTTTGTTTCTATTTATTTTATCATTTTCTTTTGTAATTCCTTCTTATGCTCAAGATGAAAAAGCAGAAGGTACATTGACAGATACTATATTGCTGGATACTATTTTAGAAGAAAAAAATATAGAAGAAGAATATATGGACATTATTTTGGCGATTGATATTTCTTACTCTATGAAGGTAGAAGATGTAATGCCAACACGTTTGGAAGCTGTGAAGTCAGCAGCACAACAGCTCATGAGTGTACATACAACTGCACGTTATGGAATTGTACTTTTTGCTGGTGAATCTATGCTTTATGCTAATTTAGATGACAAGGAAGCTGATTTATATCAACTTTTAGAACGTGCTTCTCCCGATTTGATAGATGGTACGGGTACTGTAATTGGAGAAGCTCTCACTACTTCAATTCAAGAATTTGAGCGTGTAGGTTCGACCAATAGAAAGATTATTATTTTTAGCGATGGAGCTACTTCCGAAACAGACAACATTTTCGAACGTGCCTTGATGTTTACTACCAAACGAAATGTAGAAGTTTATGCAATCGGTGTGGGGCAAGCAGGAGAAGCAACAATTACTACTCCTGACCAAGAACATATCACTATTAAAAGTCCTTATAATGATGATTCATTAAAAGAAATCAGTCTTTTTACAAATGGAAAATATTACCATGCAGAGAGTTTTGAAGAAATGAGCCAAATTGCAGAACAAATTTCCCTGCTTCTTAATACTAAATAAAAAGAGTAAACTATTTTCTAGTTATTTTTTGTAATTTTGCACTTTCTACAACTAAACCCTAAGATTTTTTTTAAATCCTTAGGGTTTTGAGTTGAGTACAACAAATAGAAAATTATGAATTACGAAATATTTCAAGACATTTTAGTTATCCAAAATAATAATAGAAGACCGTTTTTAGTATTGTTTCTCCTTTTTGCATTAATCATTAATTTTTCTTGCCAAGAAGCTCAAATAGAAGAAGAACCCAAAGGAGTTCCAGTCGCACAAGTGGGAAGTAATTATTTATATCAAGAAGAAATTACGGAGCTTTTACCTCCTAATTATAGCCAACAAGACAGCACCAATATTGTAAAAAGATATGTTGATAATTGGATAGAAAGAAAACTCTTGCTCAAAGAAGCCGAATCAAAAAGTGGTATTGACCAAAAAGAATTGCAAAAACGATTAGAAGATTACAAATATCAACTTTTAGTGCATGCTTACAAGCAAAACTATGTCAATGAATATTTGGATACTGTTGTTACCGAACCTCAAATAAGCACTTATTATGAAGAAAATAAGGCAAACTTTGAGTTAAAACAACCTATTGTAAAGGCTTATTTTGTAAAGGTAAAACGAACTACTCCTCCATCTCAATTAGACGAACTTCATAAATGGATGCGTTCGACATTAACACCAGAATCAGAAGCAACCGAAAAATTAAAATCGTATAGTTATGGTTTTGCAGCAAGTTATTTTTTGCAAGATGATAAGTGGTTACCAATTTCAGAGCTTGTCGCAAATACACCTTTTAATAGAAATTTATTGCTCCAAAAAAATAAATTTGTAGAAAGCCAAGACAAGGAATATTTTTATTTTTTGAAAATAAATGATTTCAAGATTCAAGACCAAATTTCGCCATTAGAATACGTCAAAAATCAAATTATTAGCGTAATTCTTAACAAACGAAAAGTAGAATTACAAAAAGAACTTGAAAGTAAAGTAATGGAACGAGCAAATGAAAACCAAGATTATAAAATCTTTGTAAAAGAATAAAATTCTAAAATAAACTGTTTTTTGCTACAAAATGACGTAATTTTGCGTACTCTTTATAAATTAAATTATCAATAAAGGTTGAGAAACAAATTTTTGCCTTTATTTATTATTTTAGTACAATAACGCAAAAAAATATAATTAAATACGAAGGAATAGAAATTAAATAAGATACTTATTTCGAAAGAGTAAATGATTGATATTCAATATATTAAACTCGTGATTTGTAATCTTAAATTCGTAATCATTCCTAAACATCAATTCACTAATTTCATATATGAACAACTTCAAAATTTCAAAATTTCTATTTTTAGTAGGATTTTGTTTGATTTCTACGGCTAGTTTTGCGCAGCAAATTGCAGACAAAATTATTGTTAAAGTAGATAATCATATCATTCTACAATCAGAATTAGAGCTTTCTTATCAAAACTATTTAAACTCTCAAGAGGGAACACCACCTCCAAATGCAAAATGTGAAATTTTGCGACAGCTTGTTTTTAATAAAGTTATGTATGCAAAAGCTGAAATAGATTCGGTTATTGTTTTAGATGCACAAGTAGAGGGCGAAGCCTCTAATCGTCTTTCTATTATGATAGAGCGTGCTGGTGGCGATGAGAAAAAACTAGAGGAGTATTTGGGAAAATCATTGTCGGATATAAAAGAAGAACTTTTAGAGCCAATCAAAGAACAGCTTACCATTCAAAAAATGCGCTCAGAAATTACGGTAGATGCAAACATAACACCTTCGCAGGTACACAAATTTTATAAGGCTATTCCAAAGGATAGTTTGCCATTTTTACCAGCAGAATATGAGGTGGCACAAATGCTAGTTTATGCAAAAGTAAGCCAACAGGAAAAAAATAGAGTAAAAAAACAACTCTTAGATATTCGTACACGCATAAAAGCAGGAGAAGATTTTGCAGTTTTGGCAAAAGAGTTTTCTTCAGATTTGGGTTCGGCAGCACAAGGAGGGAATTTAGGATATAGAGAACGTGGCGAGCTTGTTCCTGAATATGAAGCTGCATCTTTTGCTCTTAAATCTATGGAAATTTCAGAACCTATTGAATCTGAATACGGTTTTCATTTGATTCAACTTTTAGAAAGACGTGGAAACCTAATCAATACTCGTCATATTTTGATTCGCCCAAAACCGAGTGCAGAAGATATGGTTTATACAAATCATTTTGTGGATAGCCTGCGCAATTTGATTGTAAAAGATAGTCTTACATTTGCCAAAGCTGTTGCCGAACACTCAGCAGATAGAAATTCAAAAAATAATGGTGGGCGTATTTTGAGCCAGCAAACAGGAAGTGCAAAGTTGGTAGCCGAAGATTTTGATTATAATACATATTTGATTTTGGATACAATGAAACTAAAATCTATTAGCCAGCCTTTGCCGTTTAGAAGCCCAGATGGAAAAGAAGCTGTTCGTCTTTTGTATTTTATAGACAAAACAAAGCCACACCAAGCAAACTTAAATGATGATTATGAAAAAATTTATCAAGCAGCCTTAAATGATGAGCGTGCAAGAATGCTTGATGAGTGGTTTTATACAGCAATAAAGGAACTCTATATTGATATTGATGAAGAATATAATAAGTGTAACCTTATGGAAGGAATTTAGATTGTTAAGCATAATTATAAAAAAATGGATTTCAAGTGTATTGCTTGAAATCCATTTTTTTTGATTAATTATAAATAACCTAACTTCTCAAGTTGGCTTTTGAGGTGGTTTTTTAGCTCTGAAATATTTTTGTAAGAAGTATAAAAATGACCTTTATCAGTCAAATTCTTTTTCATTTTTAGCAAACTCAATATTTCGTCTGTAATATCATTCGTATTGATAGGAGCATCTTTAAAGTAAGTGAGTATGTTAGGTTTTCCTGTTTCTTTAAAATAGTGATATGCTTTTTCTAATTCTTCTTCTGTATATTTTCCTGCCTTTGTAAAGAATAAACCAATCACCAAATCACAATCTTGTAAGGCTTTATTATACTCATCTTGTAATCGTGTATTCGAAATAGTGTCTAAAAAATATTCCCATTGAATAAGTTTAAAATATATTTCTCTTTCATACATTCTATCATTTTCAAGACTAAAAAACTCTCTTAATTCTCTTCTATCTTCTTTCAATTCGGCAGAAGATGCCAAAAATATTTTTATAGGTGGTTTTTTAGATGTTTTGCTTTCTGTATTTTTCTTTTCTTCCAAATTCTCTTTAATTTCTTCTTGTACTTTTTGAGTTTTGTTATCCAAATCTTTTAAATCAGAATTAGAAGAATTTTCGTCTTTTAATTTTTGGATTTTCTTACGATACTTTTCAAGTTCTTTTTCTGTTTCTTGTAGTTTGATACGATATAACAATTTATGTTCTGCATCAATAGTTGTTTGTATTGCTTTTCCAAACATTGATACTTTTTCTACTAATAATTTAATGACTTCTTTAAGTCCTTCAATTTCTTTATCTATTCCATAAGCCATATTTTGAGTAGTTTTTGGAGTTATATTTGAATTATTTTTTTTGATAAATAAAATAGCTTGTTTTACTTTGTCGTCATTAAGAAATATTTTGAATGCCTGTACTTGCATAGGACGAGGAGGAAAACCAGCCTTCATTTGATACAAAATTTCTTGCTTCAAATTAGAATATTGATAATAAGGATTTGGCTTAAAATATAAATCCAAATAATCAAATATTTCTTGAAAATTTCCTTCTTCTATTTGTGTTTTTAGTTGTGTTATTTTTTCGTTCATATCATAATGAGTTGTAGTTAGTTGTTTTTATCTCTCTAAAAGTAATCATTTCTTCTTTATTTTTCTGATTTTTGTCTTTAGGTCATTTTTTATAAAAATCAAAAAAAGGATTATTTTATTTTATTATTTATCATTTCTTTCTAATTCCTAAGAATTTTTAACACTAAAAAGGCAGCGATTTTAACATTTCTCTCGTTTAAATGTTAAATCAATATCATTAAAACCCTAAAATTACATATATGCATAGTATTTTGTTAGCCGAAGACGACCACAACTTAGGTCAAATTTTGAGTGAGTATT
This sequence comes from uncultured Cytophagales bacterium, assembly GCA_937136415.1. Taxonomy (GTDB): domain Bacteria; phylum Bacteroidota; class Bacteroidia; order Cytophagales; family Bernardetiaceae; genus Bernardetia. The sequence goes on from CAKZOK010000167.1 coordinate 12,320, forward strand.
TAGAAATCAAAGGATTTGATGTTACACTTGCTAGAGATGGAAAAGAAGCATTAGACGCATTTTTTACAGAAGACAATGTTTTTGACATTTGTATTTTTGATGTAATGATGCCAAATGTGGACGGATTTACGGCAGCTAAAGAAATTAGAAAAATAGACAAACATACGCCTATTGTATTTCTGACTGCAAAAGGAATGAAAGAAGACCGTATCGAAGGGTTGCAAATTGGAGCTGATGATTATATGACCAAACCTTTTTCGATGGAAGAGCTTCTTCTTCGTGTACAAGCGATTTTGCGCCGTACAATTATTAGTGATAGCTCACCTGCTTTGCGCAAATTTAATATTGGTGTACTTCTCTTTGATTATGATGCACAAATTCTGAAAAATACTGAAGGAGATGAGGTAAAACTGACATCTAAAGAAACAGAGCTTTTACGTATGTTGTGTGAACACAAAAACCAAACATTGGAGCGTTCGAAGGCACTGAACGAAATTTGGGGAGATGATAATTATTTCAATGCTCGTAGTATGGACGTTTATGTAACCAAATTGCGTAAATACTTGCGTGCCGACGAACATCTCAAAATTTTGAATGTACATGGAACAGGCTTCAAATTGGTCGAACTTGATGAGAGTTCTATTTAAGAAATAAAAATTGAATAAAATGAGCTGAAAATATAGAGCTGTAACAAAAACTTAAATAAATAAGATTTTGCAGCTCTATTTTTTTGATAAATTGAAACTACCACAACAAAAAATTAAAATATATAGTAGTATTTAAAAAGGGTTATAATTTTTTCAAAGCAATTTTTGCTTTTTGAGTAATGCTTTCTTCGTATTGATGTCCTTTAAAACTAATTGCCTTTTCAAAATATATTTTGGCTATTTTTTTATTTGTTTTTTGATAAATGAAACCTAATTGAAGAGCCGAGTTGGCAGCAAAATAATGAATTTCATTTTGTTTTTTTGAAGTAGAATATTTTATTGTTTCTTTATAAAAATAAATTGCTTGTTTAGTTTGTTTTTGCTTGTCCAAAATTCGGGCTTTTCTATATTTGTATTCCAAAATTGACTCAAATTGTTTTTGTATTTCCCATTTTTGTATTTTCCAATTATCAATTTGATAGAGTGTTTTTAAGGCTTTTTGATAATTTCCTCCATCTGTCAGAATCCTAGCTTGATACAAATTTTTATTGGGCAAGAGGTTGGATTTATTTATAGATTCTACAAATTTTTTGGCATTTTTATCTACTGCTGTTTTAGAAATTCCTTTGTTTGCAATAGAATTGAAATAATTATTTTGTTTTATATTTTTATTTGAATTTTGAAACCATTTTATCAAAAACAGTTTGTAATAAGTGTCTTTGATGAAATTTTTTTCTTGATTTGATTTATTTTTTTTCAAAAAATTGAGATAATGAAATGTTGCTTTTTGGGGTTTTTCAGCATAAAAATAAAGGTCGCCCAAAAGATATTCTAAGCTAAAATGTTGAGGTTTCGTAAAAACTAAACGATTATTTTTATAGATTCTAGCATAATTTTGCCACGCCAAAAGAGCTGTTTTGTGTGCTTCATTTTTCATTAATACCAAACTAGAAACCAACAAAGCTAACCTTTGAGAGGGATATTTTTTAATTAAATTTTGAGCAATTTGTTTTGAAGAATTATTATTTTCTATCAAATTTTCATTCAAATAAGTTTGGAGTAAAGCCTGCCAAAGAAGTGTTTCTTTTTGAAAAAAATGATTTTGAGAACTGCTTCTTTTAAGGTTTTTGATGCCCTTTTTCAAATCGGCTTCCATTCCAATCAAATCCAATGCCCATTGATATTTTTTAGGAACACTTGCCAGTGTAATTTGAAGCAGAGCCAATGATTTTTTATGATATATGAATGTTGGAAATTCTTTTTCATTTTCTAAAAGTAATTTGTATGCTTGTCGAACTCGAAATGCAGCACTCCATTTTTCATTAAAGCTAAGTTTTATTATTGCATGATGAAGTTTTATTTCAGCTTTTGCCCATTTGTATTGTTTGTAATAATTGCTTTTTGATGTATTGAATTGTTCTAATTTTTTGAGCCTAATTTCTTCATTTTTTTCTAATTCTTGATATTTTTTTTTGTTTTCTGTCAGTAGAATAAATATCATATCCTCAAAATCTTCGATTACCAAATGCAGTGGCGTTTTGGTTTTGGTATTTTTTATTTTATTGTAATCAAATTCTAAATCAAAAATATTATCATATAGTTTTTGAGTTTCGGCTAAAGAAATAAAATTATCATTTTGTATTTCATTTGTGCCAGAGCTTCTTACATAAAAAAAAGGAGCAATCAGAAAAATCAAAATTACTCCAATTTTATGTATTATATATTTTTTATTTTTTTTTATTTCATAGCTCATATTTTTTACTTTATTTTCTATTCTTGTACTTTTTTGGCGATTGTGGTTACCAAATCTCGTGGCAATAATCGTGTAGATTGAGCCATAAGCGAATTAATTATTCCATGAACAGCAACTGTTTTTCCTTTCATCATTGCCTCATATCCGTATTCTGCAACCTCTTTTGATGTTGCTATACTTGCCTTATGCAAGAATTTGCTATCTTGCATGTTTGCAACCTCTAGAAAACCTGTTTTTGTTAGCCCAGGGCAAAGAGCTGTTACAGTAATACCAGAGCCTGTAAGTTCGCTGGCAATGGCTTCAGAAAATGAAAGTACAAATGATTTTGTAGCTGCATAAATTGCTAAATAGGGCATCGGTTGAAAGCTGACAGTAGAAGCAACATTCATAATTTTACCAAATTTTGAACTTATCATATCTTTAGAATATAGTTTGGTTAGATGAACTAATGAAACCATATTGAGCTGCATTATAGAATTGAGTTTTTCCCATTCATTGTCTATAAACTCTCCGTATTCTCCAAAACCTGCATTGTTTATCAAATAACTAACTTCAATATCATCAGCTTGAGTTTGCTTGTATAGATTCTCTATTTCTTTTGTATTACTCAAATCGGCTTTGTAAGTTTTTACTTTTATACCATGGGTTTCTGTTAGATTTTCGGCAAGTGCGTTTAGTTTGTCAATACTACGAGCAACCAAAACTAAGTTGTGTTTTTCTTTTGCCATTACATGAGCAAGTTCAAGACCAATTCCACTAGATGCACCAGTGATTAATGCTGCTTTCATAAATTTTGTTACGTTTATTTTTGGTAAAAAAAGATTATATTTAGAATAACGTTTAATTATTATGACTTGTTTTGACTATTTTTCATAAATTTTTGCCCAAAGAGTTGTAAACACAAAAAACAGATTCTATATTAGTGGATAGTTTTAAAACTCCCTATATTAAAAATTAATCCTAATCCATTCAGTTTTCAAATTAAGTTGATACAATCAAATCTAAATATTTTCATTTGTATTAACTGATAACTGATAATTGTTTACTGATAACTGACATGATTTCTCCCCTTTTTACAAATGATGCCGTCGTTTTGGGCATCTTACTGATTGTTTTGGCTATTATTTTTGTTACTTCGAATAGCAAAAATAAATTTTGGCAAAAGTTTTATACTTATTGTCCTGCGCTTCTTTTGTGTTATTTTATTCCTGCTTTATTAAATTATCCTTTCAATCTTATTTCTTATGAATGGTTTGATACAAAAATAGTTGATTTTGCAAGTACGCTTAATATTTCTATTCCAGAAGGAGCTACTTTTAGTGAAATAAAGACAATGTTTGTCAGCAATGGCATAGAAGAAAGTCAGTATAAAGGATTTATTAATAAATCAAAATTATATCATGTTGCTTCAAGGTATTTATTACCTGCTTCTTTGGTTTTGCTTTGTTTGAGTATAGATTTGAAAGGTGTTTTTAATTTGGGCTGGCGTGCGATTGTGATGTTTTTGGCTGCTACGGTAGGTATTATTTTGGGTGGTGGAGTTGCTCTTTTTGTTGTTTCGATGGTCAGCCCAGAAACGGTAGCAGGAACAGGAGAAAACGCTATTTGGAGAGGGCTTTCTACTATTGCAGGAAGTTGGATTGGAGGAGGAGCTAATCAAGCAGCCATGAAAGAAATTTATCAACCAAGTGGGAGTTTGTTTGGTGCAATGATAGTGATTGATGTAGTGGTGGCTAATATTTGGATGGGATTTTTGCTGTATGGTGCAAATATGAGTGATAAAATAGATAAATTATTAAACGCTGATAATTCTGCAA
>CAKZOK010000168.1 GCA_937136415.1 uncultured Cytophagales bacterium
AAGGTTACGCTATGATGTAGCTAAATTTCAAAAGACACGAAAACTGTATGAGAAAATAACCAAATTTTGAACAGCCTACCCTTAGGGTTTGTAATAAATACAATTTATAAATATATAAAAATTATGAAAAAGCTATTTTATTTATTATTTTTTTTCTTTATACTTGTATTTCAAGTGTCAGCACAATCTTTTCATTTGATTATTGTAAGTGACACGCAAGATGCTACCATTGGAGAAAGCTGCAAAACAAATAGTAAAAAAATAGCAAAAGAGTTTCATCAGGTGGCTTGTCTTTTAGAAATTCCATTGATTACCTATTTATTAGAAGAAGAAAATGCCTCTATAACTAAAATAAAAGAAACGTTGAGGACAATCAAAATGAATCAGAATGATATTTGTATTTTCTATTATTCTGGACATGGAGTAAGTGATGCAGCAAGTCAATATCCCAAAATTTTATTAAATGGACAGACTTTGCCGTTATCTTTTATTCATTCTTCATTAAAACAAAAAAATAATCGATTGGCTATCAGTATGGCAGATTGTTGTAATGCGCTGGGTGCTTTGTCAGCAGTTACAACGTTTAAAAGTGAAGATTCATTACTCAAATCTATTTATTTTGAGAATAAATTAGCAACAGAAAAAGAAAAAAAAGAAAATTATAAAAATTTGTTTTTAAAAACAAAAGGAAATATTGTAATGAGTGGAAGTATAAAAGGACAAAGTTCGTATATGCAAGACAAACATGGTGGTTTTTTTACTGATAGTTTTATTAGTTCGTTTTATTATTTGGCTCGTTCGACAAAACAAAATCAAATAAATTGGAAAAATTTACTTTTTATGACACGAGAAATGACCTACCGAAATAGCCGAGCAGCAGAAAGAACTCAAATTGCACAATTTTTAATCTCTTTGAATTAAAAATGATGTATAACAGACTTTCCTAGTCTGTTTCAAAGTAAAAACGAATTTAGATAAGAAAACAAAAAAGCCAAATGAAAAAACGTATTACTATTTTACTATTTATTTTTTGGTGTGGAATTTCTACATCATTATTTGCTCAAACTCCACTACAAAAAATAACTTTAATAGGTTGTGCAGACCCATATGATGTAAAAGCTCCCGAATTTCAAAAGGACTTAAAAGATATGATTCGTGTTTTTGCAATGATTAGTACAAAATTAAATGTTCAGTTTGATACTTTACTTTTTCGCAATAAACAAAATTATCAAAAATCACAAATCTTGAGAACTGTCGAAACAATTCCTGCAAACCCTTCTCAAGTAATCATTTTTTATAATAGTGGACATGGTTACAATAATACAGACCAAAATGATAATTTTCCAACACTTATTTTAGGAAAAGCAGGGCAAGAATTAGAACAAAGAACATTAAAAATTTCTCAAATTCAAGAAAAACTAAAAGGAAAAGCACGTTTATCTATTTTATTGAGCGATGTTTGTAATGGCAGAATAGACGACCAACAAATTTTTGCTAATCCTCCTAACTCAATTACTTCAAGAGGAGGAATAGACGACCTAAACTTACGACTTTGCAAACAACTTTTTGAAGAATCTTTTGGGTTTTTAAAATTTACAGCAAGTGAAAAAGGGCTTTTAGCTTGGGGACAAAACGACGAAGGAGGGCATTTTACACAAACTTTTATTAGTACATTAACAAACGAATTAGAAGAAAAAAAAACATCGACAAACTGGCAAACCATTACTCAAAAAGTTACGATTGATGTAGAAAATATTGTGAAGCAAGCAAGTGGAGAGCTTCAAATTCCTGATTATTATGGAAAAATAAATGGGCAGATTTTGAGTCGTTTGCCCAATGAAGAAGCCTATTTTGAAGATGCAAAAGTATTTTATGAAGCATTTGGAGTTGATAAAGTAATTGCTCTAACAGAAAGAGTAAAGGAGGTTTCCGATATTAATACAACTTATTGGAGAGCAAATGAAATTAGTGAATTGATTTTGCCAGAACTCTTTGATGAGAATAAAAATGCGACCATTGAAGTGTCTAGTATCAAAAATCCGACAGGAAGACCTCACAAAATTCAAGTATATTTGGAAGATTTGAGAAATCTTATCAAAAAAGCTGATAATACATACAATAAAATTGAAATGGAATCGCAAATTACCAGTCAATCAGAGCTTAAAAGTATAAATAATTCGACTTGGAAAGGCAAAATTTCTTATCAACAAACTTTTATAGGTTGGAAAAATGGAAAGAAAAAATATAGCGACAAAACAACCAAAACTGCAACTATAATCATAAAACGAAAAGAAATAAATCCAAACCAATTTGTTTTTATAGCTTATTTGGAAAATATAGATGTTCAAAATACAGTTCCTTTTTAAATACAAAAACATGAAATATATAATTTTAGTATTCTTCTTTTTGATGAATCTAAATTCTATTAAAGCACAAAATAATTTAATAGATAGTCTTTCTATCAAAAAAATAGATACAATTTCTGTTCTTTCTCAAAAAAAACTACATCAAGATTCAAGTAAGATTTTAGATACTTTAAGTAAAAATAACGAACAAATTGACTCTAAAAAAAATAAAAATAAAAAAAATAATCAATTAGATTCCTTAGCTTTCGATAAAAAACAAATCAAAAAAGAGTTAGATAGCCTTTGGTATTCTATGTACGAACTTTCAGAAAAAGACACAGCCATTCTTCAAAATCTGATTACTCAAAAAATAGAACGTTTAGAATTTGTACTCATAAATACTCGCAAGACAGGCAAAAAATTTGCACAAACTGATGAATTTACAGAAGAAGCATTTTCACTTTTTGATAGTGCAGAACAAAACTATATCTCCTCTGACCTTTGGAGTTCGAATAATGAAACGCACGATAATTATACAGCAAAAGAGTATATTTTGGATTATTTCCCTCGCTATGCAGGCGAAAAAAATTGTTGGATAGATTTTCATAATGTCCAAATTATATCCTTTACAGAACTAGATAGTGGTGTTTTGAATGTGCTGGTAAGTTTTGATAGCCGTCAGTATCCATTCAAAAAAGAAAATGAAACATTCAGAAAAGACAAACGACTAGCTTATTTTATTATTAATAAAAATGAAACAAATAACAGTAAAAATAAAATAATCAACACAGATAATTGGACAGTAAAAATAAAATATATTACCTATTATCAACCCTATCATTATTATCAATTTAGAAAAAAAACACCTCTATTATATTTGAGAAAATTGGAATTTAATAATAAAACAATAAAAGAAAACTATAAAAGTGGTTCGCTCTTACAATTAGATTGGTCAGATTCTACCAACTCAAATTTAGAAAAAAGAGCTGCCAAAAATAAAATAAATTTACCTAAAAATATTCGTTTAGAGTTATATAAAGGAGAATCTCTTTTTGAGGTGATTTCTACTGAAGTAGCAAGTATAAAAGCAGGAAAAAATCTAAAAATACCTTCGCATCTTCCTACTTCTGATAAGTACAGAATCAAAATTTCTAGTACAAGAAATAGTAATGTATCTGCCTTTTCAAAATTTTTTAGCATTATTTCTGAAAAAACAGATAGCACTTCGCCTTGTCAAGATTTGCTTAGTTTGAAATGGATTTCAGTTCCTTCCATTCTGACCAAAAACACAACAATTAAGCTAAAATGGGATTCGAAATATGTAGAAAATGTAAATCTATATTTGGTCAAAAACAAAAATAAACACCACAGAATACTCAATCATACTGCAAATAATCAAAAACTAAGTTGGCGTGTTCCTGCTGGAATCAAAACGGGAACATATCATTTTTTACTTATTGCTACGGAGTGTCCAAATATGAAAATTGAAAGCCAAGAAGTGGAAGTAATCCGAAATGAAGAACAACGATTAGCCAAAAAAGAAGCAAAAAAAGAACAGCGAAAAGAGAAAAAAAGAAAGAGAAAACAGTAAATTATTTTAATGTAGCTTACTCTTTAGAGTGAGAAATAATGTATGATAAACTTTATTTTTTAGCTAAAAAAAATACAATTATGAAAATCTACCAAAAAACAACGTATTTATTTACACTTATTTGTCTAAGTTTTTTTAGTTTCAAAACTTTAAAAGCTCAAAATAACTCTGAAACTAACACAGATTACCAACTTCATCAAACGCTTTCATCGGCTCATCAATCAGAAGTTACCTTTACTCGTTTCAATCAAAATAGTTCTTATTTTGCCTCTGGGGATAAAAATGGAAAAATAATTATTTGGAAAAAAAATAATTATCAAAAATATATTCAATACAGAACCTTTACCAATCATTCCAAAAAAATTAGTGATATTAATTTTTCTGAGGATAGTAGATTGATAATTACGGCGAGTTATGATGGAAAAATAAATATATATTCTATTTCTCAAAACAAATTGGATTATTCTTTTAAAAACCCTTCTGTTTCTGCCTATGAAGGTGTAAATGGAAATGAAGTTTCCTTTGCTGTTTTTGATTCAAGGGATAATAACAAGGTTTACTTTGGTGGTTATAATAGAAAGGTTTTTGTAGGAAAACTAGGTTCTACAAATTTAGAAGAGATTTTTAATTCTGATTTACATGCTATTACGAGTGGAGAAATAAAACAAAATCAATTAGCAATAGGATTTGATGGAAATATTAAAGTTTTTAATACACAAAACATACAACAAAATTTTGTCTTAGGAACTGCAAATGCAGCTTATGAAAATAAAGTTTGTGAACTTGCTTTTTTAAACACATCAAATAAAATAGCTTGTTGGCTTGTTAATGGAAAAATACAGATTTGGGATTTGAACTCAAATCAAATTACTAAACAAATACAAGTGGGTTCGCAGCATGGTTCAAGCCGATTTGCTTTTTCAAAGGACGATAAAAATATGCTTTCTGGGCAATATGGAAGTGAAGCTCGTTGGTGGAATCTAACCAAAGATAGCAATGAAATTTCTATAAAGCAAAGTCTTACTAATCATCAAAAGGTTGTAAAATGTGTTTCTGTAAGCAATGAAAATGTTTTTTTGGCAACAGCAGATGGACAAAATATTAAAATATGGAAACTTGCTCAAAATAATTCTAATCAAACAAATACAGAAATTCCAGAAAATCAAAACACGTCTAATTTTGCTCTCAATGAAAATATTGATATGCGTTTGCAATTTGAGAGGTCGGAGTCAATTTTGATTGAAGATTCCCATCAAAAATTAGATGAAGTAATTGCCTTTTTAAAACGAAATGAAAATCTAGTTATTGAATTACATGGGCATACAGATAATGTTGGAGTTGCTTTTTTAAATTTAAAACTTTCAGGAGAACGTATTTTGACAACAAAAAATTACATGATAAGTAAAGGAATTGAATCTTCTCGTATAACGATGCAAGCCCATGGGCAAAGTCAGCCATTAAATGACAATAGCACAGAGGAAAAAAGAGAACAGAATCGCCGAGTAGAAATGATTTTGAGAAAAGAAAGATAATAGGATTATTTTTATTTATTGTATCCCATTGTTTGAACCACTTCACGATTATTACTCAATTTTATTTTAGTTGTTGCCATTTTTATTTCAGTATGTGTTATAAAATTATCCAAATTCAGAAGTGAAGGCATTGCCAATAATTCATTTCCTGTTGCCAAAAAATGATTCAAAAATACACCACCGTTATTATTTATATAAGCTGGTTTTCCTTTTTTGGCTGAATAAAGAAATAAATTACGTGAAAAAAGGAGATTTAATTTATCTTTAATGAATGTTTTATCATCTCCTTTAGCAATATATTCTCTAGGATAATTTGTTTCTCCGTTTTTCTGAATTTGAAAAGAATTGGTATTACAGGTTTCGGCGATAATCCAGTGAGTAGAATTGGGTAGCTGTTTTTCAATTAAGTTTTCAATATTTTTTAATGGATAATTTTCATTATTAGAAAATACTAAGGAAGGAGAGTCAGAATTTGAAGAGCTAATCCCATGACCAACATAATAAAAAATAATAATTGGATTATGACCAAAATTGTGAGTATTTAGCTGAAATTTGACATTGTTTTTTACATAATGAGAAGAAAAAAGAGAGCCTACAAATTTTTTGGTAATCAGTTTTGACTCCATTGTTCGTGCTATTTTTTCAAAAAAAGAAGTAATATGAACTATATTTTTATTGACACCTTGGCGAATAGTTGCATCGTTGGTATCTCCAAAAATATATAAAATAATTTTTCTAGGTTGCTTTTGAAAACTATGATTATTAGATGGATTGGGTTTGAAAGAAGTCGAAAAAAGGAGAATAAAAAAGCAAAATATAAAAGTAAAGAAACGCATAGGTTTAGTAGTTAGTGTTTGAATTTGTTCTTCAAAATGAAGTAAGATTTAATAATAAAAAGTCATCAAAAATCATTCAAAAAACGTTTTTTGTAATTTAATTTATGAATAATAATCAAAAAAATATCTTGAATCAATTTGTTGCAACTTTGTTGGTAGAAACCAATGAAGGCAATCGGAAAAAAATATGGCGAAAATTGGTAGAGAATACAAATCAGAAACTTATTAATTTTTTGCTTAAAAATTTTTTGAACCTAACTATTTATCAAATTGAAACGATTGTACAAGACACTTATTTGAAATTTAATGAACAAATTTTGAAGAAAAGAGAGAGCAAACAGGTAGTTTTTTTAGATAAAAAATTAGAAAAGGTAGAAAATATTTTTGCTTATTTATACAAAATTGCCAGAAATGAAGCTATTTTAGTTTCAAAAAAAGCAACTAAAACAGAGTTTTTGCATCAAAATTATGATACAAAATTACAAACAGAAGCTGTGATTGATGAAAATCAGTTGTCCGAATTAGAATATAGAAGTAAATATTTGGCTATTTCTGCCATTAACCCACATTCGCAGCGAGAGGCTTTTTATACTTTCATTCAATTTGAATTTCAGAAAACAGATTCAAATAAAAAATATACAAATGCCGATATAGCCAAACTTATCAATGCACCTTCAGCCAATGCAGTTACACAGCGAAAAAAAGAAGCAAAGAAAAAATATATTCAGTTGCTCAAAAATTATAGAAAACGAATAGAACAAACTGAAAATATAACTTTGGGGAGAATAGAGAAAAAAATAAAACAAAAATTAACTCAATATTTTATTTTTAACCCTCTCTTGAAAAGTCAGAACATAGAGGAATTAGAAATATTACTTTGGCAGGTTATTCTGCTTACGACTGACAAAAATTTTGAAAATTATTGTAATTTCTTTCTTTTTGATTCTTTAAAAGAGGCTTCCAATAAAGAAAATCAAATTAATTTTTCAGAATTAAATTATATTTTTAATCATTGGATAGAAAATAAAATTACTTATGAATCGCTCATTAATCCAAAATTAAAACAATCATGAAAACCATTACTATAGATTTAAAGTTGCTTTTAGAGTATTTAGAAGGTAATTTGAGCAAAGAGGAAAAAACAACAACTGATTTTTTATTGTTGTCTGATGAAAAAAATTATTGGGAGTTTGTTGGACTGCGTGCTTTGAAAGAAGCAAATTTGTTAGAAGAATATTTAAAAATTGATTTGTCAGAAAATATAGAAGAAACACAAATTACTCAAAGAGAACTTAGTGATTATATTAAAAACAAACTTTCTTTAGAAGAGCATCAAAAAATAAAGAAGATTCTTTTAGAGGATAAAAAAACTAATTTTGAGTATATTAAATTAAATGCACTTTTTCAAGAAGAAGAGTTAGATAATTATTTAGAATCAGAAAGTTTTTTGATAAATTCTATCTTAGAAAAAGTTGAAAATCAGACAAACGAGTACACAAAAAATCAAGAAAAAAAGACTGAAAATATTAAACCTATAAAAGACATTTCATTAAAAACGTATGTATCTTTTGCAGCTTCATTTCTTTTTTTAATATTATTTTCATTTTTGATGTATGGTTTTTTTAAAGAAAAAAAAGAAATTAAATTAGCTTTAGAAAACAAACAGAATGAATATCAAACCTTAGGAACGCATCAAGATAAAAATAAACTAGAGGATAGATTAATTCTTTATACAGAAGATGCACTAGATATTTTTATCGCAAATTTGTCTATTATGGCTAAAATGACAAAAGAGCAGAAAGAAGAAAGTAGCAAGTTGCATGTCGATATGATGAAAGAATATTTGGGACTTACAACTAAAATCACGATTGCATTTGTTAATGATTTGGATAAAAAAAGCAAGTTTTCTGATTTTGAAATGTTCTTAGATTGGTTTTTGGTTCAAGAAAAAGTAAAAATGATTTCATTGAAAAATTATACAGTCATTATTAAAGAAGAAAAAAGTGAAGGAAAAGAAGTTATTATAAAAAATGGAAAGATTGAAAATTCAGTTCCTAGCAATTTCTCAAAAGAGGATAATTTGAAAATAGAATTTACTAATTTGATTTTTGAAATAGAATAAAAAAATACAAAAAAAACCTCTTCAAAAGAATATCGATAAATGATATAATTTTGAAGAGTTTTTGAAAATATTTTTATTTATTTTCCTAGATTCATTTTTTTAGTTTAAAGGAAAAGTAAGACCTAAGTTTACAGAAAGTACGCCATTACGTCCTTCAATATTTCCAGCATCGTAAATGTTGGCAAGACCTAAATTATAACGAATATCGGGTACTAACCACATTTTTTCTCCTACTTTTACATGCAAACCAGCACCAAAGGCAAGTCCAAAGTCTGTTCCTTTATAGGCATCTTTTACGTCGTTGTAATCGCCATCTTCATATTTGCTGTCAGCACCAAGTAAAAAACCTAAATAAGGACCTGCAAACAGTTCAGGACGAATATTCATTTCACTACTTCCCATATAATAATTGAAAAGAAGCGTTGTTCGCAAATAATCTAATTTTGTAGTGTATTCTCCTGTTTGTACGCCCAAAACGCTGCCCTCATAAGTTGCACCCATAGAGGCATAATCAGCTTCTAAAGAAAGCCCAACACTTTCAGCGACACTATAATTTAATAAAAGACCAAAGTTAAAGCCTGTTCTGCTATCAAAATCTTTCACATCATCACCTCTAAAGTTGGCGATATTTACGCCTCCTTTTATACCAAAGGAAGTTGTAGATTGTGCATAAGAGGAAAAGCTAATTGAAAAACTAATAGTGGCTACAAGAAGAATAGAAAATAAAAATTTGGAAAATGATTTATTTAATGTTTTCATAAAAATAATAAAGTTTAAAAAATTTGTTGAATAATAAAAAAATGATTCAGTTATTATAACGACTATAAACTCATTTTGTTTATTTATTTAAAAAAAGGAGGAATTGTTTTTTAGCATTTTGTTTTTTATAAATCAAAAAAAAATGCCTTATTCTGATAGAACAAGGCATTTTTTTGTTATTTGGAATACAGTTTGAAAAACTTAAATTATTTAATGATTAGAGTTTTTGTTCCTATTGTTGTTCCATTGTTAAACCTCAAAATATACTGTCCTTTTGGAAGGTTATCTACTTTAAGAGTAGTTTGTCCTTGAGTAAGAGTAGTGTTAAGGATTTTTTGACCTAAGATATTGAGTACTGTAAATTGGATAGGCTGATTGCTATTCAAAGCACTAATATCAATGTTTACTTCATTAGATGCAGGGTTAGGGAATATCTGAATTGCTTTTGCAAGCTGGTTTTCGTATTCAATTCCTGTTACATCATCATCGTCATCATCGTCGTCGTCGTCATCATCATCATCATCGTCTTCACTATCTATTTCAATAGAAGGTGTATAAAGTTCGTTTGCCTTTGCAATAGATGTTTCGACATCAGCAACACTATTTCCTGCAGCCAAAGCAAATGCAATTACAATTTTTTGACCTGCTGGGATTGTATAAGGACCTGCCGAAACAGTTGCACTTACATCTGTTCCTGTTCCTGTTCCTATGGTAGTTACGTCTGGGTGTCCTTTTAGGGCTGCTTTTTTCTCATTATCTGTAAATCCATCATATACTCCATAAGGTGTTCCTGTATAAGTTTCATCATTCGAAATCAAAGAATAAGTAGTCTTCTCAGCAAACAAATCTAGTACACTTACTCCTACTCTAGGCATTCCTTGTACTTTTGAAGAAATAACAGCAGCGTGATATTCATCTTTCCATACTACTTGATTATTACCCGATTCATCACCAATATCCCAATCTCCATACAAACCTGCATAAAAATCTGTAATATCTTGATTTTTGGTATTTTCAAATACATATTCTACAACTACAAAATCTTCTGCTCCTTCATCTGTCCATACTTGTATTGTCTGTGTTGTATTTACTGAAAGTTTTGTACTTACTGCCCCATCGTCGTTAAATTTGGTTTGCCATAATAATTTGTTTGGCTCATCTTCTTCTGATGGAATAACAGCAATAGGATTAATGATTCTGAAATCACTGTCATAGTTTGAGTTTGTCGAACGAGCAGCATTTGCTAATTTGTTAGTTTCTGCACTCATCATAAATCCTAATTCGTAGAGTGTTTGAATATTTTCATATACAAATCCATCACCAACTGTTGATTCATTGTGTCTTCCGATTGTACCTCTACTATCCATTGACGTTTTGATATTATTTTTTTCAATGGTAAGAAAAGTAGGATTTACAGAAACAGAAGCAAACTCTTCAGCTTCGTATCCATCTTGTGTATAGGTAATACGCAATGTAATTACACCAAAATTCTCTAAGTTAGAATCTACTTGCAATTTGATTTGATTTTCAGTAGTAATACTTTGATTTGCATCAAGTACACCTTCAAAAATAACATCACTATCTACAATAGATAAGCTATTATCAATCGCTTCTATTTTGATTTTGAAATCAGATTCACTAGGAGCTAAGTAACTAAAAAATTCGGCATTAAAGAATGCTTCATCTCCAGCATAAGGGATTCCACCTTCATCGGCATTTACAAATTCAAAATTTGTCATACGAACAGCCACAGGAAATTCTGTAAGGGCACGTTCCATGTTCAAACGTCCGTGTCCTGTTTTTCCGTCGTATTGAGGAGCTAAAGCACCATCAATAGGGTCAGCCGTAATACGCAAAAGCTCTCCAATTTGGATAGGTGTAAGCTCTGGACGATGCGACCAAGTAAGGGCTGCTGCACCTGCTACAATAGGCGAAGAAAATGAAGTACCCGAAGTGCTTTGGTATTGTCCATTGCTTGAAGTATTATGAACAGTTGTATAGATAGCAGACCCTGGAGCCATAATATCAACACTATAATCATAGTTTGTAAACCCTGAAGCTCTATCGTTTGCAGTACTTGAACCTACTGACAAAATTCCATCATAACTTGCTGGAAATTGACCTACATTTTCGCCATCGTTTCCTGCTGCAACAATAATCAAACAGCCATAATCTTCAATAGCAGACTTTACAATATCTCTTCCAATTTGGCTAGGAAAAGCACCACCCCACGAACAATTAATGATTTTTACGCCTGTTTCTGCCATATACACAATGCCCGAATATCCTTCATAAATACTCAAACTCCCCGGTGTATCATCTGGAGTGTGCTTTGTGTTTACTAATTTTACATTAAAACCAGTACCAGCTACGCCTAGTTCGTTATCTGTAGAAGCTGCTGCACAACCTGCCACCGAAATACCATGGTCGACTCCTGCTGTTGGTAATTGAGGGTCATTATCTTGTATTAATTCAAAATCATCAGGAACAGTTGCACCAGCAAAGTCCCAACCATAATGATTATCGACATATCCATCGTTGTCATTATCAATTCCATCAATAGGGTCATTTTGGTTATAATATACCTTATCTATCAAATCTGGGTGGTTAAAATCAAAACCTGAATCTACAATACCAACCAAAACAGTAGTATCTCCCTTCGAAATATCCCAAGCTTCGTATGCTTTGATAGTAGAAAGGTAATTTTGTCTTGCAATATCTGTATCATTTGGAGTATAATACATTTTGTTGGCTGGTACAGGCTCTGCAATGGCTACCATTCCTGTTGCGATAAGCTCATCAATCATTTGAAAGATGCTTACATTTTCTTGTAAATTTACTTGATAAATTAAAGACAAATCTACTCCTGAAGTATTCTTGTTTTTCTTTACTTTCTTCAACTGTTTTCTTGCCTCTGTTTGTGGAAAAGGCTGATTTGCAGGTGCGCTTGCTCTTTGGCTAATAAGCCTAGAAAGGGCATTGCTACTCTGAAAGGCTGTTTTGTATTCTGGTTTTAGTGTAAACCAAACACGCCCAGCTTCGATGTCATCTGTCGTAATTCCTTGTGGGAGTTGATAGTTTGATTTCTTTAGAAACCGTGTTTGTGCTTCTGCCGTATTGGTAAATAAGTTGGTTGAGAAGATAAACAAACCAACTAAGCAAAAGGCACTCAAATAAGTGTTAATACTATTGTGCATTATTTTTTTTTGTTAAAATAAAAGTAAAATTTGAAATAATAAGAGTTATAAATTGTGTTATTAAGTAACCGAACAGAATTAAGTATAAGTGGTGTTCTAAAAAGTAGGATAGGTTATTTGGGTTGTTGGTGTCGTTTTGCTAAAACAATAACAACGGCATTGTGAGTAGTTTTTAGTTGCATAATTTTGCTACTTTGAAATGCTATAATAAAAATCATACTTTGTGTATCACTACCAATTTTTTAATAATCAATGATATAAAAAATTCTTTGAAAGAAAAAATCTAAGATAACTTCTATTACAAATATATTAACTTTATGGTTTGAAAAAAGAATGAAAATTATTCATTTTGTAATAATAGAGTTTGATTGTTGCTATTTTTCTTGAAAATTAACAGTTTATAATGTAAGTTTTTTAAAAAGTTAATTTATTTTTCAGACCTTTGGAGACTTTGGATATTTTTTGGATAGATTAAATTTACTGATGGATAACAATAAATCTCGTTTTTCTTTTCATTCTTTTTGGACTCCTTCTCGCACACTCAAAATTGCTCTTTTTGCAACAGGGCTTTCAGGGATTGTAGCAGAGTATATTTTATCAACCTTAGCAACTTATTTTTTAGGCGATTCGGTAAAGCAGTTTACTCTTATTGTTTCGGTAATGCTTTTTTCCATGGGCTTAGGAAGTAGATTAAGCCAATTTTTTAAGAAAAATCTTATCGAACTTTTTATTGCCTGCGAACTTATTTTGTCTTTGTTGGTGTCTTTTTGTTCGTTGCTTACTTATGGAATTGCTTCTGTGAGTGAATGGATAGGAATTGTGATTTATACACTGAGTATTTTGATAGGGCTTTTGATAGGTTTTGAGATTCCTCTTGTTACTCGTATCAATGAAAATTATGAAGAGCTGCGCTTTAATATCTCTTCGGTTATGGAAAAGGATTATTATGGCTCACTGGTCGGTGGAATGTTTTTTGCCTTTATTGGATTGCCTTTTATTGGACTGACTTACACCCCTTTTATTTTGGGAATAATCAATTTTTTGGTAGGTGTTTTGGTGCTTTTTACATTAAGTCCACTTTTTGAAGGAAATTGGCAACGCAATCTCAAAGGAATTAGTTTGCTTGTGCTGGGAGTAATTATTTTTGGCTTGGTAGGAGCAAAGCCTATTGTGCGTTATGGCGAGCAAAAGCGATATACAGACAAAATTGTTTACGAAGAACAAAGCCGTTATCAAAAAATAGTCATGACTCAATACAAAAATGACTATTGGTTATATCTCAATTCACACCTTCAATTTAGTACTTTTGATGAATGGCTTTATCATGAACCATTAGTTCATCCAGTTATGCAATTTGCAAATAAATCTGAAAATCAAAGCAAAAAAGAAGGCAAATTAGATGTTTTGATTTTGGGAGGTGGAGATGGTTGTGCTGCAAGAGAGGTTTTGAAATACAACAATATCAATAGCATTACATTGGTAGATTTAGACCCTGCCATGACAAAATTAGGAAAACAAAATCCGATTATTAAAAAGGTAAATCAAAATTCATTAAATAACAAACGTGTAAAGGTTTATAATAATGATGCTTTTACATTTTTGGCTGATAGTATGGTTTTTTATGATGTGATGATTGTAGATTTTCCAGACCCCAAAACGATAGAAGTAAATCGTCTTTATACCTTAGAGTTTTATCAACTTTGTTATCAACATCTTCGCCCACAAGGAATTTTTGTAACACAAGCAGGAAGCCCATATTATGCAGCAAAGGCATTTGATTGTATCGAAACAACAATGCAAGCAGCAGGGTTTGAAACATTACCTATGCACAATCAAGTATTGACAATGGGAGAATGGGGGTGGATTGTAGGAAACAAAACACTTAAAAGCCAAGAACTCAAAAAGGCAATGCAAAGCCTTAAAATAAATAATATAGAAACAAAATGGTTGAATAATGATGCCATGCTACAAATTACTTCGTTTGGAAAACAATGGAAAACCAATGAACAACAAATAGACAAAGTAGAGGTAAATACAATTCATAATCCTGTTTTGTATCGTTATTATCACGAGGGAAATTGGTATGTATATTAGAAAAGTGAGTAGAGTAGTAGTATGCTATTTTCTAATAAGCATTGATAATTAACTATGTTGTTTTGAGAGAGCGTAATTATTCCTAAATATCAAAAATATGCTGAAATTAAATTACAAAACTGCCATATTTTGCATAAACCTTATTATTTTCAGACTTTTGTAAGAAGATTTTTATAAATAAAACTATTTCTCTCGCCTTTGTTGATATTTTAACACAAGCCTATCAACAAAACAAATTACTAATTATGACTTCTCGCTATGCACAACGTGGTGTTTCTTCTCAAAAAGAAGACGTACACGCAGCCATTAAATCTGTAGATAAAGGAATTTTTCCGAAAGCATTTTGTAAAATAATTCCTGATATTTTGGGAGGAGATGAGCAATATTGTAATATCATGCACGCAGACGGTGCAGGTACAAAATCTTCTTTGGCATATCTTTATTGGAAAGAAACAGGCGATTTGTCGGTTTGGAAAGGAATTGCGCAAGATGCTGTCATTATGAATATTGATGATTTGATTTGTGTGGGAGCAACAGATAATATTTTGCTTTCTTCTACCATCGGAAGAAATAAAAATCTTATTACAGGCGAAGTAATTGCCAAAATAATCAATGGAACAGAAGAATTATTAGAAAATCTAAGAGAACAAGGAATTACCATTTTCAGTACAGGAGGAGAAACAGCAGATGTAGGCGATTTGGTTCGTACAATCATCGTGGATAGCACCGTAACGGCACGCATGAAACGAAGCGAAATTATCAGCACAGACAAAATAAGCGAAGGTGATGTAATTGTAGGCTTGGAATCGTTCGGACAAGCAACCTATGAAAATGAATATAATGGAGGAATGGGAAGCAATGGGCTGACCTCTGCAAGACACGATGTGTTAAGTAAAAAATATGCTTCCAATTATCCAGAAAGTTTTGATAATTCTGTTCCTGATGAGTTGGTTTATAGTGGCTCTAGGAATCTGACAGATATTTATGAGAAATTACCAAAAGACATCAAAACGGATATTGGAAAGTTGATTTTGTCGCCTACACGCACGTATGCCCCTGTTGTGAAAGAAATTTTGAGTAAAATTAGAAAGCACATACACGGAATGATTCATTGTTCGGGAGGAGCGCAAACCAAAATTCTTCATTTTGTTGATGCTTCTCAAAACTTGCATATTATAAAAGATTCGTTGTTCGAAACGCCACCACTTTTTGAGCTTATTCGAGAAGAAAGCAAAACGGATTGGAAAGAAATGTACCAAGTTTTTAATATGGGACACCGTTTGGAAATTTATCTTCCAAAAGAATATGCTCAAACGGTTATTGATATTTCAAAATCATTTAATATTGATGCAAAAATAATTGGTAGAGTAGAAAAAAATGAAGATAATAATAATGCTGAAGGAAGTAAAAAATTGACTATTTCTTCAAAACATGGGAAATTTGTTTATTAAAAAATGAATTGAAAATGTTGTAAGTAGCCTTTCGGTAATTCGAAATTGAGGATAGCTAAACTATTGACAGCCTCTTAGGAGGTCTGTCAAAGTTTGCAAAAGGAATATTAATTTTTACTCAAAAAATATTCTTCCAAAAACTGAAATATCAAATCAAAATGTTTTAGAGGTGCTGTATGTCCTCCTTCAATAGCAATATGTTCAGAATGATACTTAAATTTTTTGAGTTTAAGTCTTTCAATCATTTTTTGACACATAGGCGTTGAGGGACAAATTTCATCTTTAGTGGCAGAAAGTAACAAAATAGAACCTTTGATTTTCTCTACTTTTATCAAGGCTTTCTGTTCTGCTATCGAATCTAGTAGCATTGCTTCAAATGTTCCTCTCAAATCCCCTTTTATTAAAAATGGAACAGCTTTTTCATTGACAGGAACAAAAGGCAATTCTTTATTTTTATATGTCCAAGTAGAAGTAGTAAAGTGATTTGTATTGCCTGGAAAACTAACATGACTAGGCACAATAGCGACAACACAACTAATATCAGCATAATAACTTGCCAATAACAAAGCTAAATCTCCACCTCTAGAACCTCCAACAATAGCAATTTTTCTTTTATCTATTTTTTTATTTTTGGAGGCTTTTTTAATTGCACAATAAACATCTTCAATAGCAATTTTTTGTAATGTATCTGGCGTTCCTGTTGCTCCAAAATAACCAATAGCTAAAAAGGCATATCCTTTTTTAATAAATTTTTCTCTTGTGTTTTTCCAGTAATCACTTGTCCAAGCATTTCCACCTTCCGAACCTCCAAGCCCAATGATTAAAGGTTGATTTTGGTCTTCTCCAAGATATAATTTGCTCTCAATATTTGGTGTTGATAATGTAGTTTGAGAAAATAAATTGAATGGAATAATTAGTAATAATCCAAAAAAGAGATAGTTCAAATTTTGCATAATATACAAGGTTTAATAAGTTTGGTTTGTACTGCAAAATTGAGGATTATTCTACTCAAAAATTTTGACTTATATCAAAAAAACTATTTTCTTATTGTTTGATTATTACTTTTTAGCTCTAATTCTGCTTAGTGTTTCTTGTGTTATTCCCAAATAACTAGCCACCATTCCTAAAGGAATACGACCATAAATTTCTTTATAGACATTGCAAAAGTATTCATATTTTTCTTTTGCTGTCGTAAATCGTAAGGAGGTTATACGATTCATCAGATGTTCTAAAACTGTTCCCATAGAAAGGCGACTATATCTTTCCATTTCAGGAAAATTTTCTAATAAATAAACAAGGTCTTTTACATGCAAACAGAAAACATCTGTATCTTCGATGGCATCAATATAATAAATATCAAGTTTTTGTCCAGTAAAACTTCGTGGAGAATTTATCCACTCTGATTCTGCACAAAAATATTCGCTTACTTCTTTTCCATCTTTAAGAAAATAGGTTCGTACTAATCCTTTTTGAATGAAATAACTTTTAGTGCAAATTGTATCGGCATTGTGGATAAGCTCTTTTTTTTTGAAAGTTTTGATTGTGATTCTTTCAGTAAGCTGCATTTTTAAAGCATCACTTAATTGTATATACTTTTCAAAATGATGTAGTATTTTATTCGTCTGATTGATAATTATTGCTTTTTTTGTAAAATAATATTCAAAATTATTTGTTATTATTTCTGATTTTTTAAATCTGATTTCTTAGTTTATTTAGTATTCTTCATTCTTAAAAACTTCCTCCTTAAAATAAATAATGATATTCATTTTGAGTAGTTTTTCTTGTTCTTCTATTTTCAAAATAGGTAAGGGTTTGATGAGTTTCCAATGCACCCAACCATCTTCATCTGTTCCCTCTAGTTCATAATATTCTGCATAACTCAATGCCTTACAGGTTGCCATGTGCATCAAATCTTGTTTTTCATCTTTTGAGAATGTTCGGATTCCTTGTCCTAATTCTTGTATTCCCATCAAAAACAAAATTCCATTTAAGTCAGGTTTTTTATCAAAATGAGATTGTAATTTTCGACACAATCTAAACCATTCTGTTTCTATGTCTTTGCCTTCATTCCATTTCATAAAGTGATATTTTTATTTTGAGTCTTTTTTCTATTTATATAAATTATTCAAAAAAACTGATTTAAGCAATACAACTCAAATCAGTTTTTTTATATAGAATAACATTTACTAATAATGTGAAACTGGTATTTAATTTCTTGATTATTAATGTTTTAAGTGTGCTTTTTGTTTCTGTATAATGAAAGTAGCATACGCTAAGAGACAAATAATATCAAGTTTGTTTTAGCATAATATTTGGTAGAAAAACAAATTAAAACATAACTTCATTAGAGTACTGGACACTAGATGTATTTGCTGTTCTGTGAGTCACAGAACAGGGAAAAAGCGTAGCGACACCAACAACTTTTTAACTCATGTCCAGTACTCTATAACTTCATACTACTAGACATTTTCTAAAATTAAAGAATTGATTTTACTAATTTTACTTCAAAAATAGTAAGTAGTTGTAATTCCTCTCCTGTTTCGAAGAGGCTGGGAGAGGTCAAAAACTAAAATATCTAGTAGTATGATTATTTACTTTCTTTTTGAGTAATATTGCCTTTTTCGGCAAATTCAACAGCTTCTTTTTTGGCAGTTTCGGAAAAAGAACGAATAAAAAAGTACGTTCCTACTATGATAAAAGGAATGCTCAAAAGCTGCCCCATATTGATTCCATAGGTAGCAACCATATCTATTTCCCACGCTTCTTGTACATTTTTGACAAATTCGATGAGAAAACGTGCGCCAAAAAGTAACATCAAAAATTGCCCAAAAATTCTGCCTCGTGGCGTATATCGTTTGGATTGAAGATAAGAGTACATCAAATAAATAAAAATCAAAAGGTACGAACCTGCTTCATACAGTTGAGTAGGGTGTTTGGCTAAAGTTTCACCATTTTGAAGATAAATAAATCCCCAAGGCAAATCTGTAACACCTCCATAAATTTCAGAATTCATTAGATTTCCCAAGCGAATACACATGCCTGCAAGAGCAATCGGAATTACAATTCTGTCTAAAAGCCACAAATAAGGCTGGTCTGCATGTTTTTTAGAATATAAAAATAAGGCTACCAAAAGCCCAATAGTTCCACCATGAGAGGCTAATCCACCTTTCCAAATCTTCAAAATTTCTAAAGGATTGGATAAATAATACACGGGGTCATAAAACAAACAATGCCCCAAACGAGAACCCACCACAGTCGCAATGACCATATAAGTAAGTAATGTTTCTAAATCTTCTTGTGGCTTTCCTTCTATTTTATAGATTTTGGAAAAAATAAAATAACCAATAATAAAGCCTGTGGCAAATAAAAGTCCGTACCAACGGAGATTAATAAATTTCCATTGCCAAATTTCTGGGCTTACGTCCCAAGAAATGGCTGAAATTAGATTGAGAAAGTCTAGCATGTTTTTGAAATAGGTAGTCGACGGTTTCCAAATTGTCGAAAATATTTTTTATTACTGACACTTGGAAACTGTCAGCTATTTTAAAGAATTACAAAGATAACGCAATTCTTTTGTAGGTTGCAATTTATGAAATTACTTTATGTTTTTTTATACAGCAAAACCAATTACCAAAATATCATCTACTTGACGAGTTTGGCGCATCCAATCTTTAAGAATATGATTTAAGATGTCTTTTTGTTCTGCAAAAGGGTATTTATGAATTTTATGAAGCAGTTTTCTAAAGCGTTTTGCCATAAATTTGCTGTCCATTCCACTACTAAACTGGTCTTGATAGCCATCGGAATAAATATAAAACGGTGTTGGTTGGTCGGTCAGTTTGATGGTATGAGTTGTAAAATCAAGCTGTCCACTTTTTCCACCAATAGAGTTTGTATCTCCTTTTATTCTAATAATTTCATTATCACGAATATAAACCAACGGATTTTTTGCTCCTGCAAATTTGAGTGTTCTGTCTTTTTTATCAATCACACAAATCGAAATATCCATTCCATCACGGTTTTGAGTTGCATCTTGTTTGAGGGCTGTTCGGATAGATTCATGAAGTTGGCTCAAAATTTCATTGGGTTGAATAATTCCCATAACTCCTACCACTTGATTGAGATAGGTATCGCCCAGCATAGACATAAATGCCCCCGGAACACCATGACCAGTACAATCTACGGCAGCAATAACTATTTTATCATTTTTCTCAAAAAACCAATAAAAATCGCCACTCACTACATCACGAGGTTTGTAGAGAATAAATGAATCTTCTAATACGTTTTTGAGTGATTCGGTAGGCTGAAGGAGTGCATCTTGTATGCGTTTTGCGTACTTGATACTGCTCATTATTTTATCATTTTTCTTTTCTATCTGACCAAAGGCAGCTTCTAGTTTTTTTGTTTTTTCTTGAATTTCGTCTTTTTGAATCAATATTTGCTTATAAGAAGTTACGAGTTGTAGAGCAGAATTGACACGAGCCAACAACTCTACTTCATCAATCGGTTTTTTGACATAATCTATTGCTCCAGCTTGAAGAGCCGTTTGTAAATGTTCTGACGAGGTAAAAGCCGTCGTCATGATAATCGGAATATGCTGTGTATCTTTTCTTTCTTTTAGTTTTCTTAATGCTTCAATGCCAGTCATTTGAGGCATTTCCCAATCCATAATAATCAAATCAGGTACTTCTAAGATAGCCATTTCGTAGGCAGCTTGCCCATCGTGTGCATAAATAATTTCGAATACTTGACCAGACTCCTCAAAAATACTCTCAATGACAGCCAAATTGCTATCATAATCATCAGCAACTAAAATTTTGTACGAATTTGGGGGGATTGAAATAAGCAAAGTAAAAAAGGAAAAAAGGAAAAAAAAAGGAATTTATACACTTCTATAAGAGAGTAAAAGTTAAATATACTCACAAAAATACAAAAACGTATGATTTATTATACTTTTTCGATGAGAGGTACAAATTCCAAAGATAAATAGCTAAAAATATACTGATATTCTCTTATTTTTTCTATTTAAAAAGATTTTCTAAAATGTCTTTTCCATTGTAAGACGGACGTATTTTTTGAGTAATAATTTTGCCTTGCTTATCCACAAGCATGTAAGACGGAATGCCTTTAATATTATATTTTTTGCTAAGTTCTTTTGATTCTGTTTGGTCTGCAAAAAGCTGAATGCCTGTTGGATTTTCTTTAATCAAATGTTTTTCCCAACGCTTTTTTGTATCTCTCATACAAATATAAACAAATTCTATATCCTCATTTGCAAACTCCTCTTCTAATTCTTTAGAATAAGGAACTTCTGACAAACAAGGACCACACCAAGTAGCCCAAAAATCTATTAAAACATATTTTCCTTTTAGGTCAGCCAAAGATATTTGCTTTCCATCTTTATTTTTTAATGAAAAAGTAGGCGCATCTTGTCCTTTTGCAAAACGCTTTTGTAATGCTATTTTTTGCTCTAAGGCTTCGATATTTTCATTGTTTGGATAGCTAGTTTTGAAATCTTCATAAATAATAGCTGATTTGTTTTCGTCTTGCGACCAACTGCTAAGCATACCATTGAGAATATTCAAAATCAAATATTCTTTTAGTTTGCTCTCGTCTAGCGTTTTGATATGTTGATAAGTACAAAAACTTGTTGCATTGTTTATTTTTTCATATTCATTTTCTCTACAATTTTCATCTCTTAATTGACGAAATAGATAACTTATGTATTCTGATGAGTAGAGATAATCTTTATTCACAACCATCTCTAATTTTGGTTTTGCCTCATAAAATTCTAAAGGCATTTTCTTATAAATATCCTTCCTTTTCAGATATTCATTTCTGTTATATACATAAAAATCAAAAGCACGTAATTGCTCTACAATAAGTTCAGTACGGAAAAAAGTATCAAAGATAGTATTTGGAGTAAAGTCTTTTATTTCATTTTCGTAATCAAATAGCACCTTTTTTGTCATGCTGTCTAGTTTTGATATAAAAATAGTAGAATCTTCTTTCACCCATTCTCTATAAGAGGAAAAATATTCGGAATCCCAATTATAAGTAATTTGATTTTCTTTAGCTGTCTTTCCTTTCAAAAAAGTTGGTTTTGCATCTTCATCAAAAGAAATTTCTATCTCATCGTTTGGCAATACCAAAGCATTGAAACCTACTTTTCTATCAAAAGAGAAAAAATAGTAACCACTTATAGTATTATGAATTTTGCCAAACCAACTATTTTTGGTAGAATCCTTTTTATAAAAATTAATGTAAATATGTTCTCCTATCAAAACCGATGGTAAATAACTCATTCCTACATTTTTTACTTTCCAATCCTCTGTTTGAGGCAAATGAATAGTGATAGAAGTAGAATCTTGAGCAAACGCAGAAGAGAAAAAAGTAAAAATTAGAAAGGCAATGACAAATATCTTTTTCATATAAAAAAGGCGTAAGTTATTTTAATACATTAATAATTACAAATATAATTAAAAGTTAATATATTATTTTGTGTAAATTTTTCTAGATAGAGAATTATTGAACAAATGATTTTTGCTAGATTGTTTACAAACTTGTTTATTACCTCTTCCCAAGAAAAAGAAATAAAAGTCATAGTTCTATTTAGAAATAAATCAAATACTTTTTCTGTTTTTAAGGAATTTCTATCAAATAAATCTTATGCAAAAAACCTTCTAAACGTATATAATTTACGAATAGAAGGCTAGAATCTATAATTGAATTTTATACAATTTATTCTTTCACAAAACGAATAGACTCTGTACTTTCTGAAGTAGTTACTTTCAGAATATATAATCCTTTTGGTAAGTTTTGAATATTTAATTTCTGCTCATTTTCCCAGCTACAAAGTAATTGTCCTTTAGTGTCAATCAATTCTACTGAAATGATAGGAATTATCGTTTTCAGATTTATTTGATTTATCGCAGGGTTTGGAAAAATAGTTATTTGATTTGAAACACTATTATCTTTTATGGCTATTTTACCTCTTGGTGTATGGTCGTCATCGTGTGGGTCTATTGTAATAGAATTACATCTCCCCTCTCCAAGCTCGCAAAACTCATAAGCTCCCATATCTACTATATTATCCAAAAGTCTAAGATTAACTCCTCCTAGATCTTTGTTATTTCTATATGAGTACAAATTATAACCTGCATTGATGGCAGGAGAAGAACCTTGAACTCTCAAATTAATAGCAGATAAAGAAGAGTTTACAAACTGTGGATTTTGTGCAAAGATTGTTTGTGAATTTACTTTAATCCTATTAATAGTTGGATGTGGATTAAGAAGACTAACAGCAAAGTTTGCAGATTGTCCGTTAGAATTAGCATTAGTCATTTCTAAAAGACTATTTTTTACTTCTACATGTATTCCTTCGTCTAATTCTATCCATTTACCTGTTGCATTTATGTTATCCCATGAGATACAATTTTTTAAGAATAGAATAGGAGTTTCTTGCCAATCTGCAAAACCTTGATCTTTATCATATAAAGAAAATGCCCTATGACCATTATTTTTGTAGAAAGTACAGTTGTTAAATGTATTTTGGCAAGAGCTACCTCCAAAAGGTTGTGATATATGTAAATTAGAAAGTTGAGCTGTCAAAACAGCATCATTATCATAAAAAATACTATTACTCACTTGTGTACGGCTAGATATTGAGTTATGTCCGTCAATTATTATAGCTCCTCCTTTAGCTCCTTTCAAAGTTGTGTTCTTAAGATTATAAAACATACAATTATATATACCAATAATAAGCCCACCAAATAATGTTGGATTTACCAAATCATATGTGTTTATTCCTGAATTAGAATCATAAAATTTACAATTATCAAGTGCAAAGCTCATAACATGGAATCCATCAGAGATCCTTTTTTTAACTTTAAGACAAGCAGAATTGAAATTTTTGAATTCACAATTAGTAAATTGTACATCTACATGACTATCTTTGGCATTTGTTACTAAAAAGCCATTTTCTCCTCTATTATTTAATGCTCCTGCCCCTTCAAAAATACAATCTATAAATTTAGGGAAAATTTTATGTACTGTATTTACATTAACTTCTACACAATTTATCGCTCTAAAATTAATACCATTTATTATAGGTTGGTTATGTAAAGAATTATTAATTAATATAATTGGATTACTAGCACCTATCCTATTGCGTGTCAGAATTGTAGGGAAATTGCGTGTGTTTCTTAGAGCTTCAATCAAAAGAAGAGAAATGCCCCTAGTTGCACTAGGATAACCTCCATAGATATCCACTCCATTTTTTAATCTATAAGAAATAGTGGGAGCATAATAATCTCCCTCTGCTACTCTAATAATATCTCCAGAAGTCGAAGCATTGATAGCAACTTGAAGGTCTATAAAGGCATCAGTCCAATTGCTGCCATTAGAGTTTCCAGTAGCAGCTTTATCCACATAAACAGTAGCTGAATATAAAGGAGAAAGAATAAAAAATAGCCCTAGAAAAAGCAAGGAGGTAAATCGTAAATTTGAATAATTCATAATGAATAGTTTAGGTTGATATGCAAATTGTATTATTTAAAACATACATAAATTTAACATTATACTTCCTAAAAATAATACTATTTTCTATGAACTGTCATTTTTGTTTCACAAATGGTAATAATTAACATAACACCTCAGTTTGTTTTTTCTGAAAACAAAAAACTTCGTTTTTTCTTACTATTTTTGTAATATAACGGAAGTTAATGTAGCTAATTAAATGTAGCATACGCTTTAGCGTGTGAAAAAGTACCGAATGCTTTAGCTTTCGCAAAAAAGAGATACAAAACACAAAAATATACAACATAAAAAATATGAGTACACATCCTCCTATGCCAAAACCTTACACCTCCACCAATAAACTGCGTGTTGTTACAGCAGCAGCTCTTTTTGATGGACACGATGCAGCTATAAATATTATGCGCCGAATTATTCAATCTTCGGGAGCAGAAGTAATTCATTTAGGGCATAATCGTTCGGTAGAAGAAATTGTAAATTGTGCCATTCAAGAAGACGCTCAAGCTATTGCCATTACTTCTTATCAAGGTGGACACGTAGAATATTTCAAATATATGCACGACCTTTTGAAAGAAAGAGGTGCGCCACATATCAAACTTTTTGGTGGTGGTGGTGGTGTAATTTTGCCTTCTGAAATTGAAGAATTGCATAATTACGGCATTACAAAAATTTATCACCCAGACGATGGGCGTGAAATGGGATTGCAGGGAATGATAAATAATTTGTTGGAACAAACAGATTTTCCAACAGGAAATGATGTAACACTAGATGAAGTAGAAAAAATAAAGGAAAGAAACTCAAAGAATTTGGGAAGGATTATTTCGGCAGTAGAAAATTATCCAGAAGAAAATAAAAAATTATTAGAAAAAGTAAAGGAATTAATCCCTGAAAAAGTAGCTCCAGTTTTGGGAATTACAGGAACAGGTGGTGCAGGTAAATCTTCGCTTGTCGACGAACTTGTACGACGTTATTTGATGGATTTTACAGATAAAACGATTGCGATTGTTTCTGTCGACCCTTCTCGTCGTCGTACTGGTGGCGCACTTTTGGGCGACCGTATTCGTATGAATTCGATTACAAATGAGCGTGTTTATATGCGTTCGTTGGCTACTCGTCAGTCCAATTTGGCTCTTTCAAAATACGTTCAAGATGCGATTGATATTCTTCGTGCAGCCGAATTTGATTTGATTATCGTCGAAACTTCTGGAATTGGTCAATCTGATACAGCTATTACAGACCATTCAGACGCTTCTTTGTACGTCATGACACCAGAATACGGTGCAGCTTCGCAATTAGAAAAAATCGATATGATTGATTTTGCTGATATAATTGCACTCAACAAGTTCGACAAACGTGGTGCTTTAGATGCGCTTCGTGATGTCAAAAAACAGTACAAGCGAAACCGTAATTTGTGGGACACGCCTGATTCTGATATTCCTGTTTTTGGTACGATTGCATCGCAATTTAATGATGTTGGAATGAATACTTTGTATCGTTCTTTAATTGATAAAGTAAATGAAAAAGCAGATTCAAAATTATTTGATTCTTCTTTCGAAATTACGGCAGGAACTTCTGAAAAACAGTTTATTATTCCTCCTTCAAGAGTTCGTTATTTGTCAGAAATTAGCGAAAACAATCGTCGTTATGATGAAAATGTAGAAAGCCAAGCCGAGATAGCACAAAAATTATATGGTTTAGAACTTTCAATCAATTCTATTTCAGAAAATAACGAGATTGAAAAAGAACTAAAGGAAACTATAATTAATGGTTTAAAAGATACTTTTGAACAAATAAAACTTTCTTTAGAAGGCACAAACTGGAAAATAATTGAAGATTGGCAAACGAAAGTAGCCACTTATACGGCTGATGATTTTGTTTATAAAGTTCGTAATAAAGAATTTAGTCTAAAAACATTTACTACGTCGCTTTCTCAATCAAAAATTCCTAAAATTTCGCTACCAAAATACAAAGGGTGGGGAGATATTTTGAAATGGAATTTGCAAGAAAATGTACCGGGAGAATTTCCTTATACGGCTGGTGTTTTTCCATTTAAGCGTACTGGCGAAGACCCAACTCGTATGTTTGCAGGAGAAGGAGACCCCGAACGCACAAACAGACGTTTTCATTATCTTTCAAAAGGAATGCCTGCTGCACGACTTTCGACGGCTTTTGATTCGGTTACACTTTATGGAGAAGACCCTGCCTATCGTCCAGATATTTATGGAAAAGTGGGTAACTCTGGCGTAAATGTATGTTGTTTGGACGATGCTAAAAAACTCTATTCAGGATTTAATTTGGCAGACCCAACTACTTCGGTTTCGATGACCATTAATGGACCTGCTGCTACGGTGTGTGCCTTTTTTATGAATGCAGCCATCGACCAACAATGTGAAATTTATATCAAAGAAAATGAATTAGAAAAAGAAGTAGAGCAAAAAATTAAGCAAAAATACGAAGGCAAAACTCGTCCTACCTATAATGGCGATTTGCCAGAAGGAAATAACGGTTTGGGCTTGATGCTTTTGGGTGCGACAGGCGATGAGGTTTTGGACAAAGAAATTTATGATAAAATAAAAGCCAAAACGCTTACACAAGTTCGTGGAACGGTACAGGCTGATATTTTGAAAGAAGACCAAGCGCAAAATACGTGTATTTTTAGTACTGAATTTTCGCTCAAACTAATGGGAGATATTCAACAATATTTTATCGACCATTCTGTAAGAAATTTCTATTCTGTTTCTATTTCGGGTTATCATATTGCAGAAGCTGGTGCAAATCCGATTACGCAACTTGCCTTTACACTTAGCAACGGTTTTACTTTTGCAGAATATTATTTGAGTAGAGGAATGGATATTAATGATTTTGCACCGAATTTTTCGTTTTTCTTTTCGAATGGAATTGACCCAGAATATTCGGTTATTGGTCGTGTTTCTCGTCGTATTTGGGCAAAGGCAATGAAGCACAAATATGGAGCAAATGACAGAGCGCAAAAACTAAAATATCATATCCAAACTTCGGGACGTTCGCTTCACGCACAAGAAATTGATTTTAATGATATTCGTACAACTTTACAGGCTTTGTATGCCATTTACGACAACTGTAACTCGCTGCATACCAACGCTTACGACGAAGCCATAACGACACCGACGGAAGATTCTGTTCGTCGTGCTGTTGCGATTCAGTTGATTATCAATAAGGAATTAGGACTAGCAAAAAATGAAAATCCGTTGCAAGGTTCGTTTATTATTGAAGAACTGACTGACCTAGTAGAAGAAGCTGTTTTGAAGATTTTTGACCAAATTACAGAACGTGGTGGTGTTTTGGGAGCGATGGAAAGACAGTTTCAGCGCACACAAATACAGGAAGAAAGTATGTATTACGAAATGCAAAAACATACAGGCGAATATCCGATTGTGGGTGTAAATACATTTTTGTCTTCGAAGGGTTCGCCAACCGTGATTCCTGCCGAAGTAATTCGTTCGACAGAAGAAGAAAAAGAGTATCAAATAAATATGCTTAAATCTCTTCATTCTTTCGACGAACAAAAAAACCAAAAAATCTTGAAAGACCTTCAAAAAGCAGCCATCAAACACGAAAATATGTTTGAACACTTAATGAAAGCTACGAAAACTTGTTCTTTGGGACAGATTACTAGAGCTTTGTTTGAGGTTGGGGGGCAGTATAGGAGGAATATGTAGGGATTTTAGAATGAAATCATAATGTAAAAACCCCTTATTGAATAATTTTATTCAATGAGGGTTATTAAAAGCTTATTTATATGAAAAAAATATCAGATTTTATAAAAGAAAATAAGAAAAGCATAGCAATCTCTATAACAGTAGGCGTTTTCTTATTTTACATGCGTCCTGTTTTAGATTTCATAGGTCTTAAAACTATTAACTTTCTATCATTCATTAGTGAAAGTTTTAGTTCTTATTTTTACAATAGAATTGCAGAAAATAATATTTATTTATTTCAAGAAAGGAATAACTACTTTCTAATAACAGCTATATTTTTAGCGATATATGTATATTTTTCTAAGAATATAAGGACTATAAAGATTACAATCAAAGAATTAGAAAATGAAATAGCAAAGGATTCTGAAGAGGGTATTCAAAGTAATAATGTTTTAACGCAAAGTACTACTATGTCAGAGTTTGCTAAAGAAAAACTGCCAACTTTGAATAAAATCTTAAATAAGACACGACTTTTTTATTTTGCATTAATGCTATATGCAACTTGGTTTATACTATTACATTCCTTCTATGGTATTCTAGCACGAGAAAATATAGATTTTAATAGAAAAATTACAATAATTCGCCCTTATGTTGGAGAAGAAACCACAAAGTTGTTTGAAGCCTCTTGGGTAATGATGGAAAATAAGGCTGATTATGATTCTATTTGGGCTAAAATTGATAGAATTGGAAGTTCAGCATTAAAAACTGAAAGGCTTGTTAGAGCTGTTGACTCATTAAGAGCAGTAGAAAGAAATAGGTTAGATAGTTTAAAGGTTTTATACACTAATACTAAGGAGGACTCTGCTTTTAATAAGCATCCAAAAAAATAAAGTATATCTTATAGTAAATATTATCTTTGTGTAACCTTTGACATTTTTTCTCGTTACTCCACTTTTACAACATTTTAAAACTTCATATTATGGGCAAGTTAAGAACTAAAGATGACGCTGAAATTTTTTTAAAAGCAAATGCTTTTTTTAAGTTTTATGAAGAAACTGAAAACTATTTTAGTAGTGGAAGACGTACAACAGGAAATGACTCTTTAGATATAACAGTAGATAAATTGTCAGAAGACAAAGAGAATGATTGTTATATCGTTGAAGGAACAGGTACTCTTAGTGTAGGACGAACATATAATGATGGAGATGGAGATGATGAGTATTTCGACACTTATGATTTCAAATTTACAGTTAAAATTACTACAATTTCTCTACCTAAGGATATCGAAATAACTGATATTGAAATTACGGATAAAGATGAAAGACTATGATTTGATAGGTTATTTCAGTTTCTTGTTATTCTATCTTAAGTTTTTTAGTAACTTTTATTTTCGATTAAAGTTACAGAAAAAATCTTCCAAAGCCGTTGTTGGTCTTTAGTTTCGGCTTGCCGTTACGATGACCAACAACAGACATACACGTACACAACCCGAGTTCTTTTTCCAAACTTTATTTGTATATTTCTTTTCTAATCAGAAAAGGTAATAAAATGAATGAAGAAGATATAAGAGAAGAAAACGAATATATAGGTTTTTTCACAGCTACGATTCTCAAATGGCAAAAATTACTCAAACCACATAAATACAAACAGATTGTTTTGGATAGTTTGAAGTATTTGGTAGAAGAGAAAAAAGTAAAAGTATATGCCTTTGTTATTATGCCAAATCATATTCATTTGCTTTGGAAAATAAATAGTCCTTATCTTCTTGAAAATGTACAACGAGATTTTTTGAAATTTACAGGACAAGCGATATATCGTGATTTACTCAAAAATCACAAAGAGGTTTTAGCTCTTTTTAGAGTAGATTTGAAAGATAGAAAATATCAATTTTGGCAACGTAATTCGCTCACTACTTTTCTCTATTCAAGAAAAATAATTGAACAAAAACTAGACTATATCCACAACAATCCAGTACAAGGAAAATGGGAATTAGCAGAATCACTAGACAAATATCTGTATAGTTCGTATAATTTTTATGAATTTGATGATGTAACTATGTATCCTTTTCTATCTCATTATATGGAAGACTTTGAATAAAACTGTTTTTTTGACTTAGTGGTAAGTTAGTAGATTTGTGATATATGTTTGTTGTTGGTCACTGTAACGGCAAAGCCGAAACGAAAGACCAACAACGGCGAAGAGAGCTTCCTTCACTTCGTCATTATGTTTTGGTAAAACAAGAGGAAGCCAAAATTCAAGTTTATTCTCGTCAAAGTCCGACTGCTTTATGGAATATTCGTGTTATTGAAGGTTTGGAAAGTTTACTTGATTTGGATATTTCTGAAACTATTACATTGAATATTCCTTTAATTGATATTTATGATAGAATAGTTTTTGAGAAATAATCAAATGATACAATGAAAATACACAATTTTGAAAAAGGAACATATATCGGAATTATAGTTATTTTACTTTGGCTTCTTAGTCTTAGTTCTTTGCTTGCATTCTATGAAATAAACTGGTACAATCCTCTTACATATCTGTTTTTTCTTGTTCAAACTCATCTTTTTCTTCGTCTTCACCTTTTCTCTCTTCCACTAACTCTAAAGCGTCATAAAACACTTTAAACGCTACAGACTTTTTACCACTCCACATTAAGTTATTCACAAAACGCGTTACAAGCTGATCATTAAATTTTGGATCCGGTAATAAG
>CAKZOK010000169.1 GCA_937136415.1 uncultured Cytophagales bacterium
TACTATATTGTAAGACAAATTTGCAAACCGTGTTCTGTGGCACACAGAACAATAAGTGCGTAACTCCAGTAAATAAGCAAAGTCAGCATAAAAATCTGACAACTTTCAGAAATTTGTTGGTTTAATAACAAAAATAAGGTCATTGTTATTTGGTTATGAACCATAGATTTTTGATAAGCGAGTTTTACTCGTCCTAATTGATATTCACTTCTTATTTTCATAAGTGTTTCTCTTTCAAGATATTGTTCTTCTGAAAGAATATCATTCGTTATAAAACGTTGAAATCCATTATTAATATCCTCCTCTGTAATTCCCATAATTTTATATCTTAACTTTGATTAATTTTGCTTTCTATAAAAATACAATAGTTTGAGTTTTAAAACAAAGTAGCTTTGAAATACCTCCTTTTCCCTTTTGCTGTTTTATACGATTTGATAACCCAAATCAGAAATTATTTTTTTGATAAAAAATGGTTTGATTCTGTACAGCCTTCTGTTTTTACGATTTCGGTAGGAAATATTACAGTTGGTGGAACAGGAAAAACGCCACATATAGAATATCTGATTCGATATTTTTTAGATAAAAATAAAGAAGATAAAAATTACAAATTAGCTACACTTTCAAGAGGATACGGACGAAAAACAAAAGGCTTTGTTTTAGCAAATCAAGAAATTACAGCTTCTGAAATAGGCGACGAACCGATGCAGTTTTATCAAAAGTTTGTTCTTAATGACAAATCAAAAAATGAAAAAGTAAATATTACAGTTTGTGAAAAACGAGTTTTGGGAGCGCAAAAAATTCTTGAGTTATTTCCTCAAACTAAAACGATTTTATTAGATGATGCTTTTCAACACAGAGCCATAAAACCTCATTTTTCAATTTTACTTTCAGATTATAACCGACCTTTTTATGAAGATTTTTTACTCCCAATGGGAAGGATTAGGGAAAATAGAAAGGGCGCAAAACGTGCAAATGTAGTTTTGATAAGCAAATCGCCTTTAGATTTGACAGAAGAAAGAAAGCAATTTATTCGAAGCAAGATAAATAATTATACAAAAGCTCCCATTTTTTTTACTGGTTTTGAGTATGATAAACCTGTTTCTTTATTGAATAATGAAATTCTAAAATTAGAAAATAATAAAAAATATTCTTTTGGAATCTTGACAGGAATTGCAAATTACAAACCTTTTCAAAATTATATAGAAACTAAATTTGCTGATTTTGGAAAAATAAATACTCAAAAGTATTTTCCAGACCATTATGACTATACTCAAAAAGATATTGAATTTTTGAAAGAAAAAAAGAATGATTTTAATCAACAAATTTGGTTCACAACCGAAAAAGATGCTGTTAAACTGCGTCCTTTACTTCAACTTTTATCAAAAGAAGAACAAGATAAAATTTTGATTTTTTATATTTCTATAAAGGTTGTTTTTTTAGACAAAGAAGAAGAAAAACAATTTCAGAAATTAGACTGCATAGTAAAATTGTGTTCCAAATCTTAATCGACTAATAAGGATTTCAAAATATATTTTTTTGTAGCGTATGCTTTAGCGTGCGAAAATGTACCCTAACCTTTATATTAGGAGTTGTGAGATAGTTATTTTCCGAAAGCTAAAGCATTTATTGATAATCAAAAAGTTAAATACCAAGTTCACGTTAGAATAGTGTTGCAAAATTGTTTTTGATATAAAGTATTTATCAAAACAAAACTGATAAACAGTTTATTTGTATTCAAGACAAATTTTTATTCTAGCCAAATTATTAATTTTCGAAGAAAAATTAACGCTATTATTGCTCGTCAGGACACAAGCAGTTTAAAAAACCTACAACTTAATGAGATTGCCCTCAATGAGGATTGCTAAAATAAAAATGTCTAGTAGTATGGTTTTTTATATCAAAGACATTTATTTTCTATAATTTATTTTATCAAAAAATTAAAATGGGTATTTCTACAAAATATTATTTATTCTTTGCCTTATTTTTAAGTCTATTTATTTCAAATACTGTATTTGCACAAGAGAATACAGCCGAGAAAAATGAAGAAAAGTCATTAAAAAAAGGAATTGTACAAGGAATTGTCAGAGATAAAGATACACAAGAAACATTAATTGGAGTTTCTGTTATTGTTGTGGGAAGCGACCCAATTATTGGAGTGGTTACAGATTTAGAGGGAAAATATAAACTAGAAATTCCTGTTGGAAGTTATAATTTAGAGGCTTCATATATTGGATTTGCATCACTCAAAAAATTTAATATTGTAGTAGGAACAGGAAATGCAAATAGCATTAATTTCGAACTTTCAGAGTCAGCTTCTAACTTAGAAGGAGTAGAAATAGTTGCAAAAAAATCTACATCAGCTTCTCCCACAACTGTTGAAAGTCCTCTTTCTACACAGCGACTGACTACCGAAGAAATAAAAAGTAATCCGGGAGGGAATTTTGATATTTCTCGTGTTGTGCAGGCACTTCCAGGGGTTGGGAGTACGAGTGGCTCGGTGGGAGGTTTCAGAAATGATATTATTATTCGTGGTGGTGCGCCAAACGAAAATGTTTATTATTTAGATGGAATTGAAATTCCTGTGATTAATCATTTTGCAACGCAGGGAAGTGCAGGAGGTCCAACAGGAATTTTGAATGTATCTTTTATTGAAGATGTAACATTAAGTAGTTCGGCTTTTGAGGCTCGTTATGACAATGCGCTTGCTTCTGTTTTTACATTCAAACAAAAAGAAGGAAATTCGGAGCGTTTTCAAGGAAATATTCGCCTTTCTGGAACAGAACTAGCAACAACTTTCGAAGCTCCTTTGGGCAAAAAAACAACGATGCTTTTGTCTGCTCGCCGTTCGTATTTGCAGTTTTTATTTCAACTTATAGACCTTCCAATTCGTCCTAATTATTGGGATTTTCAATATAAAGTAACTCACAAATTTAATGAAAAAACAACCCTTACAGCCATTGGAGTAGGAGCTATTGATGAGTTTACTTTCGAAGAACCAAGAGAGTCATCGCCAGAAAATGAATATGTTTTGCGTTCGAATCCAAGTATTAATCAATGGAATTATACAACAGGTTTTGCATTGAAAAGGCTTGTAAAAGATGGCTTTATTAATGTTGCTTTGAGTAGAAATATGTTTGATAATCGTCTTGACCAATTTGAAGACCGAAAAGAAACCGAAGAGTTTAGAACACTGCTTTTAGAATCACAAGAAATTGAAAATAAATTACGTATTGATGTAAATAAATCAAAAAAAGGGTGGAAATACGCCTATGGTTTGGTGGGGCAATATGTGAAGTTTAATAATGATATTTTTAATAGACTTAGAAAAGAATTACGTGATTCGGCAGGAGCTATTATCCAACCAGAAGTCTTATTAAACTATAATTCGTCGATTGATTTTTTTAAATACGGATTTTTTGGGCAAGTTTCCAAAACTATTTTGAATAACAAAGTAGGTTTTTCTTTTGGAGTGCGTTCGGATATGAATACATTTACAGATACTGGAAATAATCCTTTAAAAACGCTTTCGCCTCGTCTTTCTGCTTCTTATTATTTGAATGATGAATGGTCAATTAATGGTTCTGTTGGTCGTTATTTCAAAATTCCGATTTATACTGTTTTGGGTTTTCAAAATGAAAATGGAGATTTTATTAATAAATCAAACAAATATATTTCTTCTACACATTATGTTTTGGGAACGGAGTTTTTGCCACGAGCAAGTACTCGTTTTACGCTAGAGGGTTTTTATAAAAATTATCAAGATTATCCTGTTTCGGTGCGTGATGGGGTTTCGCTTGCTAATCAAGGGGGAAATTTTGGCTCAATCGGAAATGAAGAAGTTGCAAGTAGTGGAGAAGGAAGAGCTTATGGATTAGAGTTTTTGTTTCAACAAAAATTAATCAACAAAATCTTTGCAGTCTTTTCTTATACCTTTGTTAGAAGTGAATTTTCTGGAACAGATGAAAAACTAATTTCTTCTGCATGGGATAATGGGCATTTAGTTTCAGCAATTTTGGGACGAAAGTTTGGAAAAGGCTGGGAAATGGGTTTGAAATATCGTTTTGCAGCAGGTGCGCCTTATACGCCTTTTGATTTATTGCAATCTCAACGCAATTATTTGGGAACAGGGACAGGAGTTTTGGATAATTCTCAATTAAATTCTGAAAGGCTTTCCAATTTTAGTCAGTTTGATTTTAGGATTGATAAAAAAATCAATTTCAAAAAAATTACTTTAGATTTATATATCGATATTCAAAATGCCTTTGTTCAGTCTTCGCCTGCTTTTCCTCGTTATACTTTTGAAAGAAAAGAAGATAATTCGGATTTCAAAACTACAGACGGACAACCCATAAAAAATGACGGTTCAAATGCAATTCCTGTGATTTTGGATAATAGCGACCCAAGTGTTTTGCCTACAATTGGATTTATTTTGGAGTTTTAGATTCTGGTGTTTGAAATAAAAAAAGTCTTTCCTATAAAATAAGAAAGACTTTTTTTGAGTTTGAAATTCTAATTAAGGAGCTAAAGGACCTAAACATGCTATATATCCCGCATAACAATCTCCTATATTTCCCCCTGAATCATAAGCTGACCAAGAACAAGCATTATAACCTGCAAAACAAATGTTTTTAATAAATTGAATACCAGTTTGAACTTTAGGAAGTTCATCGTCAATATCTAATACCAAATTAGATGCTTTTTTAAACAGCTCTATATTTTTGGTATGGAGGTTCTCAATTTGAGGATATTCTTTAGTAATTTTTTCAAACAAAAGTTTCTGCTCTGCTGCAAAATTATTAAATTCTTCGACTGAAATATGTTGAGGAGTTAAATTAACTGTTTTTTGATTTTCCATAGCCTCTGCTACTGTCTTATCGTAATTGATACGTTCTTCATCAGAAATAGAGAAATACCAATCCAAATGACCTTCTGTAAGAGTTTGATTTGCTTTTATAAAGGTAATGAAATTATCATTTTGAGATAATAATTTAGCTGTTAAGACAATATTTGATTTTTCTTGTTCTTCATTTTCTGTAAATTTAATTATTGAATCTTGTGGCTCACATGAAGTAAATCCAATTAATAAAGATAAAAATAATCCTAAAAAAAATATTTTGGTCATAATAGTTGTGTATTAAATTATATAAAAATTAAGGATATAAAATTATTAAATAAGACAATTTGATAATTTTATATTTAAAAATATATAAAAAAAATAAAGTTGAGCAAATAAACTACAATTTTTAACTTTTATTAACCATTAGGTAAATGATATTTTATTTGAGTATTATAGTACTTTATGTATTTGTATTTTGTACTGTTTTTTTATAAAAGTTATAATTTTATATTTTTGCCAGAATGGCTGATAACTCAGACTGACGGACAACCCATAAAAAATGACGGTTCAAATGCAATTCCTGTGATTTTGGATAATAGCGACCCAAGTGTTTTGCCTACAATTGGATTTATTTTGGAGTTTTAGGAATTAGATTGAAGGGATAGACAAAACAAGGTGCTTTACTTTGTTTTTTATATTCCATTTAATATAATTTTTCAGTAGTTTTGTTTGAATCAGATTTTTAATAAATCTTCCAAAACAACAACACTACTATGAAAATTAAAATTATTTTATTCTATTTACTTTTATTTACTTGTTTTTTTTCGTCTTTTTCAAAAGCTCAAAATAAAACAAAAAATGATATTTTTTATCAAGAAAAGATAAATTTGCTTTGGCAAAACAATCAAATAGACAGTACTCTAATCATTTACAATCAATATTTAACAAAGTTAAACCCCAAAAAAGAAACCAAAAAATACATTGCTTTTCAAATAAAACAACTCAAAATTGCTTATTTAATTGGAAGTACAGAAACGATACAAAAATCAATAGAAGAGCTAAAATCCTTAACATTAAATCCAAAAAAAGAAAGCAATTTAATTTATCAAGTTGTTTTTCAAGAAGCAAAATATGAGTATTGGAAAGGATTTTATCAAAAATCAGTTGCTTTATTCAAGCAGATTCCTAATCATACAGACCTTAAACTTTATCAGTTAGCCAATCGATATGCAACAGGTAAAGATATAAATTTAGGTTTTCTGAAGGAAAGTAATTTTGAAAATTCTAATTTTGAAACTGCATCTGAACAAGCAGAAAGCCTAAGGCAGCTCTTTGGCTTGTATGGAATGTCGGAAGATGCTTTGTTTTTTGCTCAAAAAGCCATTGATTTTCTTCCCAAAACAGTCAATAAAATTGAAAAAGTAAATTATCAAATAAAGTATTTAAGAGCTTTGTTGGCGCATCAACCTAAGGCAAAAAAGAGCCAAGTTTTATTAGATGAAATTAGAGAAGTTGTAATTAAATATACTCCCAAAACAGAATTAGAATTACATTATTTATGGCTTTCTATTACTCATATCAAAACAAATCCAAAAAATAGTTTGCTCAAAACTGACTCAGTTTTGATTTTATACAAAGATTTTCCGATTACAAATGGTATGATTTATGATTATGTCATAACAAAAAGTGCGTTGCTTTTACAGGTGTATAAATGGAAAAAAGCAGAAGAATGGTTAGACAAGCATATCGAAATTTTTACAAAATTATACTCCCAAAAATCTATTCAAGTAAGTCAATTATACGCTTATAAATCGTTGTTGTAT
>CAKZOK010000170.1 GCA_937136415.1 uncultured Cytophagales bacterium
ACAGCGTTTGAAAAGAGTAAGAGCTTGGTAATTAATTGAAAAAAAATAATTAATAAAATTAATAAAAAATGAATTCTATCAAAAAAACTATTTTTTCTAAAAAAAGAATAGCTATATGCCTATTAACAGTTTTTTCTACTGCCATTATGAGCAGTTGTGTACACTCGCCAAAGCAAGCGTGGACACCAAAATACAAAAGCTATAAAGCATCTAAGAAAAAAAGATAATTACTAGCAGTAGAAGCTAGAAAGTAATATGTTAATTTAACAGTTTTTAATACAAAGTGTTTGCAGTCAGCGTATTAAATTCGTGATTCTTTCTTACTATAAACTTAGAAAAATGAGAATAAAAAATAGTAAAATAAAATTAGTTTATTTACTTTATTTTATGGTTTTGCCTTCTTTTATGATAATTACTACTACTTCGTGTAACTCTCATAAAGGACATTTAAAAAAGAAAAAACTTAAAAGAGGGCGACGAATCCCCTGCCCTGTAAAAGATTGTTAATTCAGAAAATATAGATTTAGTCTTCCATTATTTTTATAGAGGAAGGCTTTTTTTCTGAAAATTTTTAACAAAAATATTTTTATTTGTTTTGAGTAATTAATTTATTTGTATCTTTTCATAAAAATTCAATACCTTCTCATTCTAAAGAGTGAGCTACATTTAATACATTCAGACGCTAAATCATACACCACATTTTTATATAATGAAAAAATCCTTATTTCTACTTTTATTTTTTGTGTTTGGAACAATTTATACTGTTTCGGCGCAAGATAGTGTTGCACTTATTTTGAAAGCTATCGATGAGCTTCGTTCGCAACAAGCCCAACTTCAACAGCAAAATAAAGACTTTGTACGTCGTTATCAACTGCTTTCTAACCAACGCCAACAAGATAGTTTGAAAGTATTGGCTCTTACCGATTCGTTGAAAAATCGTTCTAATCAAATCAATTTATTGTCTTCTGATTTGGGACTTTATAAAGAAACAGTTGAAAAAAATGATGCGATTGTGAAGGGAGTTACTCGCCGTGTGGAGCTGACAGATGAGGCTCGTTATAAAATGGTCAGAACAAATTTGATTCATTCTGCCGAATTTTTTGAAGTATTAAATGATAGATTAAATACTCTTTATGCCATCAATCAGGTAGAAAGTTATCGTACTATGCTCAATAGTTTGAACAATCCTGCTGACGAAACATTAGGTTTTTCTTACAATGATAAAGTTATGCAGCTTATGGAAAAAAAGCTAGTCAGTAAGAAAGATAAAGGAGGAAAGAAAATTCTCAATATTGCTAATATGCTTCTTCAAGACCCTGTTGTGAGTAATATTGCTTCTGCAACGCCTGTCATAAATATTGCTACTTCGGTGATTGGTTTTGTTTCTGGAATTGCAGCGCAAAGAAAAGATGTTAGTGAAAATGATGTTCAAGAGTTTAAAAATGAGCTAGAAAAATATACAGCTTATTATGCAAGGCTAAATTTGGTAAATGCTCGTTTTGCAAATAATATTGATAATTATCAAGTTCAGACTACCAATTTGCACGACAAACTGACAGAATATGTAAATCTACACGCAAAAGGCTTGAAATTTAATGTCAAAATAAAAGAACCAGAAGGAAATGCAACAAATGGAGAATATCTATTGACTGTTTTTAGAGTCTATAATAAATCTGCTGTTATGGCTTATTTTGATAAAATAGAAAAAGAATTTAATAGAGGAGGAAAGGTAGATTATTCAAAGTTGATGTCGAAATATCCTCATATTATGGAGGCAAACAAAAAAATCGAAGATGTAATTTATCTATATAAAGAATTTGATTATCTCTATGGTCAGTATATTTCAATGATTGATGAAAATAGCCGTAATACGATTGTAATTTTAGAAGGTGCAGTCGAACAAAACTTGAGTAGTGAACCCAAAAAAGTAAAAGCGCAAATCAATGTTCTAAAAAATAAAAAAGGAGAAGCTGTAAATGGCATTCGTCGTGCTGTAAATCTTCCTCGTTTGAAAGATATTGTAAATATTTTGGATAGTTATTATCCTGCTTTGTAAGCAATTTATTTCAATGATTAAAACAAAAAAAGCCTATTCAAACTTGCTTTGAATAGGCTTTTTTAATTAAAATATTTTCTTTGTTTATCTTCTTGAAAGAAAAGCAAAAGAAACATAAAGCTGTGCGCTAGACATGTTTATTTTTGTTTCAATATTATTTCCATAATCAAATTTTGGTGTTGCAGACAAATAACGAACACCTACACGAAAAGCACTTCCACTATCATAATTGGTAAATTTTAAACCACCACTTATTGAATAAACAAAAGCAGGAGCAACTTTGGGTTCTATTCCAATAATATTTGCATACGTGACCTCTGGCGAACGAGCCACCATAAGTCCACCCAAAGCACGAAATTCGGGTGCTATTATAGGAGTAACAGGAAATGAAAGTTCGATACCACCCATCAAATTACCATAAAACCACGGCTGGGCATCAGTTGCATTTAAAAAGTCTTTATTGTATGGATTAACTTGAGCATCTAAAGAGTAAGCAAAACCAATCAAAGGGTGAAAATAATATGCTCCCTCAAAACCCAAACCACCACCAAACTTGGCTCGGTCTTTAAATTCATCATCTATAGGAAAGTTGCCATATAAAGTAAATGCGCCATAACTAATTGATTCTTCAGGTGTATCTTGAGCAAAAGAAGTAATTGTACCTACAAAAAATAAAAGAAAGGCAAGAAAAAAA
Organism: uncultured Cytophagales bacterium; assembly: GCA_937136415.1. GTDB lineage: Bacteria > Bacteroidota > Bacteroidia > Cytophagales > Bernardetiaceae > Bernardetia. The sequence continues at coordinate 2,751 of CAKZOK010000170.1, forward strand.
GATTGACATAATTTGTTTGTCATAATAAAAATTAGGTTAAAAAATAATAGATTAAAAATGATTCACTTTCTATGAAATAGAAAAACATGTTCTAATAAAATGAATAAAGTACTAACAATTATTTTTGAAAAAAGTTTTAGACGATTTGAAATTAAATGACCAGTAGTCATTTTTTGGAAGTTTCATTTTTACATAGAATTGGATTTGCAAAATTAATTCTTAAACAACTTTTAAACATAGTCTATGTATATTTGATTTTGATTAAAATAAATTTTAACCAATCCAAACAAAATGAAAATATATACCAAAACAGGCGATAAAGGAACAACTTCACTCATTAGTGGACGAAGAATATCAAAGGCAAATCTAAGAATTGAATCTTATGGAACAGTCGATGAGCTAAATTCGTATATCGGAATGCTGCGTGACCAAAAAGAACTTGCACATAGAAAAGATATTTTGATAGAAATTCAAGACCGTTTGTTTACCATTGGTTCTTTGCTTGCTTCTGACCCAAAGAAAAAATCTCGTATTGCCATTCCTCAAATTGATGAAACAGATATTACAGATTTAGAAGTAGCCATTGATGTAATGAATGAAGAATTACCACCCATGACACATTTTATTTTACCAGGAGGGCATCAAGCTGTTTCGTTTTGTCATTTGGCAAGGACGGTTTGTAGAAGAGCCGAACGTCGTTGTACAGAACTCAATAATCAAGAAGAAGAAGGAATTGATGAAATAATTATTCGTTATCTCAATCGTCTTTCTGATTATATTTTTGTTTTGTCAAGAATGACTTCCCACGAAGTAAAAGCCGATGAAATTGCATGGAAACCGAGAGTTTAAGGAGTGATTAATGGTTAGTTATTAGTGATTAATTGAATTATTTTTGAAATAGTAAACTGCATTTTAATTATTTGAAATGCAGTTTTTCTACAAATGAATAAAATTTAATATAAAAAATAAACTTACAGATTGATTTTATGAAAATAATTGATACCTTTGAATTAGTAGAAGATAGTTTATATTCCGTTCAATATGAAAATGAAGAATTAAATGAATTTGATAAATGTTTCAAATTATGGAACGACCCAATTTATTTGAGAGAATTTTTTGAAGAAAATAGAAAAGATTTGGAAAATGAATTTTGGAGAGGAATAACAATAGAACAAGCTATTTTAAAAACAAGAGAAGAAGCTGAATTTTTTGAACAAGAATTATTGGAAATTGCAGAAGTTGGTAAAACGTCAAGAAATGAAACTCTATCTACTTTATTTGAACCTTTATCAAAAGGAATAATGGGGAGTTACGAAAAAGATAAAGCAAAAGTAAGCTGGTTACGTATCTATGCAATACGAATTGACCTTAATTTATTTGTAATTAGTGGAGGAGCAATAAAACTGACTGCAACAATGAATGAAACTGAAAGCCTAATTTTAGAATTAAATAAACTTGAGTTTACAAAAAATTACCTTCTAAATACAGAAGACGATAATTTAGATTTTGTAGAAATAACCTAATAAACAAAATAATGAGTATCAAAAATATAAAAGACAGACTAAAAAAAACATCAAAAAAAGACACTAGTTGGATAGAAAAAGCAAAATATAGAAAGCAAAATAAAGCTTGGTTGGATATATCTTTTGCTATTGCCGTTAAAATTATGTCTGTTTTGAAGCAAAATAAAGTGGATAATAAATTTCCAAAAAGTCAAAAAGAACTTGCAGAGGTTTTAAACTGTTCGCCACAAAATGTAAATAGTTTGTTAAGTGGAAAAGAAAATTTTAAATTAGAAACAATTACCAAAATCGAACAAATATTGAATATAACTTTGATTCAAGTACCTACATTTGAGTTTGAAACTACTATTCAAATTAAACAAGAAAAATACAAATTTCAGACTGAACCTATTAAAAAAATTGAATTAGAAACTACAATCACTAATTATAACGATTTGATAGATTTATATGAAAATAAAATAGAATCTCCTAGTAATCATAGTAAATTAATGGCTTAAAAGATGAATAAAGAAGAGTTTAATATAGGTTTTGCCCTAAAAAAAATAATCACAAAGCAGTTTGCTATTATTGATTCTGCTTATAAAAGCGATGAAAAAATTACTTTAGAAACCAAATTAGGTTTTGGAGTAAGTTTTGAAGAAAAATTTATTTCTGTTCTATTCATGACAAAATTTGTTCAAAAAGATATTCCTTTTTTACTAATAGAAGTAGCTTGTCATTTTGAAGTAGAAGAAATGGCGTGGGAAAATTTTTTGAATGAATCAAAAACAGAAATACTGTTTCCGAGAGATTTTATCAATCATTTGGTTATGCTTACTATCGGCACAACTAGAGGCGTACTTCATAGCAAAACTGAAAATACACCGTTTAATAGTTTTTTATTGCCTACCATAAATGTAAATTCATTATTGAAAGAAGATGAGGTTTTTAGGTTTGAGAGGTAACTTTTTATTAAAAAGAAATTAGGGTGGTGTTACACAAAGTATGATTTTTTTAAAGCCTTTTAGAATAGCAAAATTATATAACTAAAAACTGCCCAGAATGCCCTTGTTGGTGT
>CAKZOK010000171.1 GCA_937136415.1 uncultured Cytophagales bacterium
TTCTGAAAAGAAAACTGGCTACAACACTGTATATGAAATCATAGCACCCTGTGGAATGCTACACTTCATATACTCAACGTTACCAGTAATTTTAGGAAAAAAAGAGTAAACCCAGTTCGTCATGACAAGCACTTTTTAACAACTTGTAATTTAAAATAGAAATGTCAGTAATGTTGAAATTAAATAGAGTTTTGCCTACTTTTTTAATATTCTTATTGTTGCTTTGTTGCAAACCTAATCAAAGAAATGACTTAGAGAACTATTGTAAATTTATAGAAAAAGTAGTTCAAAATGTTAAACAAGATACATCTTTGATACAATACCTTCCTACACCTTTAGAAGTGAAAAGACAGTTTACCTATCTAGAAAACTGTACTTATGAAACCAAGTTTTTTTATGCTTTCAAATACAAATACGATTCTTTAAAGAGAAACAAAAACACACAAGAAGAAGAAGATTGGTTAAAATCTACTACTATAGAGATACAAAGAGCATACTATCACATACAAAGCAAAGAAAAAGATAAGTGCTTTGAGAGTAATCCACTATATCAGACCTTTCAAGAAAGTAGCACTCAGCACTCATTTTTGAAAGAACTATACAAAAAGAGAGGTCATTTTAATTTTAACTTGTCAGATTTAGAAGTAGAGGATTGTCAAGATACAACATTCTTTTTATATTATATGCTTGATGATATGCCTTTAAAATACGATGCTAGTTTCGGAAATATTTACTTACTTAACACAGAAGAAGAGTTTTATCAGAAGCTAAAGGACAAATACCAAAAATTAAAATACGATTAACCTAAACTTTTGATTAGCTCAAGCAATTAGAAATACAATTTTATTTTTTAATTTACAGTGTTTTTTGTATGATTGAATATTGTTATATTTGCAATCAATACATAAAAATTGTACTTATACAGACAAACATATCGTTAGAAAAAAAAGCGAATGCTCATAACATTGCCTTAGCGAACCTTTAGCTTGGCGTAGCCAAAATGGGCTTAACATTTTGACACAGACATTTGAATATAAAAATAAATTTTAGAGGTTTAGCGAGGGAAGGAGCTTAGAAATCCCACTTTCGCCAAGCCACACCGTTGGACTTAATTAAAAATGACTAAGAAAAGAATAATCATATTGACCATTTTTTCAACGATTTTAATCTTGAGTAATATTTATTCAGGTTATATCAACGTATTCACAGAAGGACTTTTTAAATCATATTTATTTCAAACTGAAAAGGCTGAATTTGAATTTTGGACAATGCCTTCAAAAGGACGAAATATTGAAATGATGGAACTACAGTTTGAAGACTTTAAAGAACAGAACCCTGAATATTCAGACTTAGAACTCCATAGGACATTTAGCCGAAATCCTTTGAAATTTTGGAATTGGTTTGATTATTTAGCCAATGACCGATACCAATACAAATACCAGAATAAAATCTCACAGGCATTTGAACAACCTCTTGATATTAACGAAATTGAGACTGCATTTATTAAAGCAGGACCAAATTTTCAAGAATCGGACTTAAATGACCCAAAAAGAAGTATTCCTTTTGAATACATTGAGCAAATCACTAATGAAATGAATACAAATAATGAATACGAATGCAATATGAATATTCGATATGACTTACCTGATGAAATTTGGAATCGAATACCGAATATTTATAAACAAATGGATGGATGGTTAGGATTTGGAAAAGACGGTAAAGGAGAAAAGGGAATACCATATTGGTTTAGTTATATAGAAGAAGAAAAATCAATATCTGCATCCGTTGAACCAAGTGGACTTCATTTTTGTGCCAATATGGAATATTCTGAATGGATTCAATGGAAGACAAAGTTCAAAAATTTAGCAACCAAAACATTAGGTTTTAAAGTTGGAGAAATTGAAGAGGGAGAAGTTGGTTATGAAATAGAATGGATGCAATAAAAAATAAAATACCTACAACAATGTATATAACTCCATGCTCCCATACGGTCGCACAGGTCATATACTAAACGTTACAAGCAATTAAAAACAATAAAATGAGAAGAATTTTCTTTATATATATGTCAGTAACCTTTTTATTGATTTCCTGTAAACACAGTTCGCAATCCTCAAAAAAATCAGATGAGAATATTCAGGCTATTGAGCAAGTAGAAAATAAATTTTTCTATGTAGAATTTGTTAATATGGATAGTACAAATAAATATAAAAATTCTATCGATATAGTAAAAAAAGAACTTTTAAATAGTGGATATGTTGCTAACAAAGAAGTCAATAATGATTGGCAAGGAATTAGAAAAATTGATGAATCCAAGCATATAATACTTGAGAATATTAGCGAATATCACCCAAATATTCACAGGTTTATTGACTTCTCCGAATATGATTCAAATAAAGGAAACATTGAAAAAATTGTGATTAATTTCAACAAACCTATTAATGATACTATTCCGAATTTTAACTATCGTTCTTACAAAAAGCTAGAACACGAAGATTGGCAGGCAGTTTTTAACCCTGGAAACTTCAGGTATATAGAAAATAATGAATTTAATGAATCCGAATTAGCAAATTGGGTAACTAGAACTATTGTATTACTGACATTTAAATAAAAATGTGACAATCTGTAAGTGACATTAAAACGATTATTTACACTAAATGTTAGGCACAATTTTAATAAATAAAGAGCAAAAGTAATTTGCAGAACAGATATTTTTTTAACTAATGGTAATTACTCTTATTAAAAAACGAATAATTTTTGTACTCAAAGAAATGTGGTTTTGTCCAAAGGCTCTTTAAGAACAAACCGTTTTTGTCAAAAAATAGAAATAGTTAACAGAAAAAAAATATACTTATTTGCTTTATAACAGAACTTGTAAACCTAAAAATATCAATATGAAAATAATATTTAGAATGTTAGTTTTAGGAATAGTTTTAATTTCCTGTAACGAGAAGAATAAAAAAAATAAAATTGAAGAATCTAAAATAGTAACTGATAAAGAATTGACAAAAGATATTTCTAATTTGATAGATAGTCTTTATATAGTTGACCAAAAAATTCAATCCGATGCTATGAAAGCTGGAAATAATGGAGAAACTGAAAAAATGCATGAATTAATTGCAGAACAACTGGTTATTTTTGAAAGACACATACCTATTTTGAAAAATATTTATGACATGATTGGATATCCAACAATCGAACAGGTTGGAAAGGAAAGTGCTAGAAAATATTTTACATTAGTACAACATTCTGATGCTGATATAAAATTTCAAGAAAAAATGTTAGTAGAAATAACAAAAGAGGTAAAAAAAGGAAATATGAACGGAGAGAATTTTGCTTTGTTAACTGATAGGGTTCAACTTGCGCAAAACAAACCACAAGTTTATGGAACTCAATTAAATTATGATATTAATATTGGACATGCATACCCTATAAATCTTATTGATAGTATAAATGTAAATGCAAGAAGAGAAAATATTGGAATTGAACCAATAGAAAAATACTTAAATAAAAGCATAGAGGTGCATTTTCAGATGAATAAAGTTCACTATGACAAAATTGGTATAAAAGAACCTAAACTTTACAAAACAAAATAGTCAATTGCTAACACTGTATAAAAATAATTGCTATTTTGTGCTTAGATAAAAACGTAACTTTCCATACATAAATATACTATGTATCATTAAAATCAAGAACCGAACAATGAATGAAAGAATTGAAAAAACAACTAAAAAACTGGTAATTAGGAAATGGGAATCTAGTAAAAAATTTTGGATGACTGAAAATGAATTTACTGGAATAGTTGTTGGAAAAGATGCAACAAATTCTGAATATGTAATTACGGACGGAATTATTGAACCAAATGGATTTATTCCAAATCATTATCACAAATGGGAAGACCAAACCTTTCATATCATAAAGGGAGAGCTTGAAGTTATTATCGGAAATGAAAAAATGATTGTTAATTCTGGAGACACTGTTCACTGTCCAAGAGGAATTGCTCATTATATGAAAAATATTGGAAATGAAAATGCAAAAGTGATTAGTTACATTTTCCCTGGAGACTGGGCTGAGGATTTTTTTACAGAAACAAGCCGACAAGTAAAAGAAGGAAAACCTGATTTGAATTTAATAGAGAAAAAATTCGGTGTTGTTTATTTGAAAGAATAATACCATACAACAACATATATAAAACATAGCTAATTAGATGCCTAATCAAAAGTGTATGCTTATTTACTAACTTCATCAACTCACAGATTTGGCTAAGGTAAAACCAAAATGTATCGTATATTTAGACACGACATTTGATATACAAGCTCCCATCTACAGTTTAAAACAAACAAACTAAATGAAAAACCTTTTTTTAATATTGATTATTTTTCTAAATATCCCTTATGCAAAATCACAAAATAATAAAATTGATAAAATCAAAATTCGACAAGATTTAATAGGTATTATTCAAAATATTGAAAGTCAATATACATATTTAGAAGATAAGAAAGTTAATATTGAGTGTATTAAAGAGAAATATATAAAAAAAATTGATGAGATAAGAGATAAATCAGAAGTGGTTCTACTTTTTGAATATTTACTAAACGAGTTTTATGATAGTCATATATCACTTAATACAAATATTAGAGAATCTTATCGTTTATCATCACCAATATTTGTAGAACTTGAGAATGGAAAAACTATTATTAAGAATGTATGGCAAACCCAAATTGAGAATTTAAATGATAATATTGTTGGTGCAGAAGTATTGAAATTCAATGAGGTAGATTTCAACAAAAAAATTGATGATTTCCCCTCTCTATGTAATGATAAGACTTTGCCTAAAGTTAGAAATTGGATTGCCAACAAAGTGATTTCAGGTAAATATAGTGAGGCAAGAATTTTATCCTTAAAACTAAAAAGTGGCAAAAAGATTAAATTTGACTTAGATGGATTGAATTTAAAAAGAGAAAAGGAACTTATAACTTCAAAAGTAGAGAATGGTATTGGAATAATTCGAATAAATAACTCGCTTGGTAACAATCAATCAATAAGCGAATTTGATAAGGTTTTAGATACTTTATTTGACACTAAAGGACTAGTTATTGATTTAAGAAATACCAATAACGGTGGAAATACCTATGTGGCAAAAGGAATTATGGGACGATTTATTGATAAAGAGTTGCCGTATCAGAAACACTCTTATATTGAATTATTCGATAATCAACCTAAAATAGTGAGGAGTTGGTTCGAACTTGTCAGTCCAAGAGGCAAGCAATATAAAAAACCAGTAGTTTTACTTGTTGGAAGATGGACTGGTAGTATGGGAGAAGGTATGACAATTGGATTTGATGCAATGAATAGAGCTCAAATAGTTGGAACAGAGATGAAGAGATTAGCTGGTTCAGATTTTGGTTTTAAATTTGATAATCAAAATTTTGGCTATTCATTAATTTTACAAAAGCTTTACCATATCGATGGAACACTAAGAGAAAAGTATATTCCCCCAAATTATGTGAGTCAGTCAATAATTCACAAAGACGAAATTTTAGAGAAAGGAATTGAATTGATTAATAAAATGATAAAATAAAAACTGCATAAAATGATGTGTACTTGCGAAATTAAATGTTAAATCATGCAATTAATCACAGCCATATTATTTAGAGTGAGTTTTAAAATAAATATAGCATTAAGATGAAATACGAAATAGATATAGAAAAAATTGTAAGCCTTGTAACAAAACAACTAAACAACCTCTTTTATATAGAGGAAAGTGAGAGCAATTTTATACAATCTCAAATGGATAAGGTACTATCACGAACTGAATATTGTTTTGCTAATAATCCTAATAAATATTATCAAAAAGATGGGGACACATATTTTAACCCTTTTCATTCTGGGCAATATTCTATTTTCCTATATTATCTATCAAACACCATATTTCAAGAAAGAAATAACAACACACTTTCAGATAGAATTTATTATTTGAATAAAGCTTTAAATGCTTTTGATTTATATTATGAAATTAAATTACCTGATATTTTTATGCTTGATCATCCAGTGGGAAGTGTTATGGGAAGGGCTGTATATGGAAATTATTTTTCCTTTTCGCAAAACTGTACTGTTGGAAATAATAAAGGAGTGTTCCCAAAAATTGGAGAAAATGTTAAAATGTTATCAAATTCAAAAATTATTGGAGCATCAAATATTGGTAATAATGTAATACTATCTGCAAATTCCTATGTAAAGGATGAAGATATACCTAACAATACAATCGTATTTGGAAGCTCACCAAATTTGATACTAAAAACTCATTCTAACAAAAAATAAACGATATTAAAACAACTGATTATTAGAGTTGTTGTAAACAATTTACCAAATGAACAAGGTTTTAGGAATATTATTGATATTTATAGTTTTCATTTCTTGTAAAAATATAGAAAAGAAGAAAACAGAGAGGGCTGTAAAAACTGAATTTTTAGAAGTAATAAACGATAAATATGAATTAATTAAACCTACTACTAATTTAAAAAAGGTATTGGTACTTTTTGGAGGCTTTCCAGAGAAACCTGAAGATATTAAACGTGAATTCAAAATAATCAAGATTGCAAAAGAAAATAGTATTGCAGTTATTTATATGAATTATAATCAGAAATTGTGGCTGGAAAAAACTGAAAAACAAAACCTTGCTGAACAGTTAAAAAGTATTTTTATTAAAAATAAATTACCAACAGATGAAATCTATATTGGTGGGTTTTCAAGTGGAGGAAATGTTTCTTTGTTAATAAGCTCCTATTTAATTAAAAATAAAACTTTTAGACTAGAACCAAAAGGAGTTTTTATTGCAGATTCTCCAATTGATTTGCTTGCGCTTTATAAGAGTTCCGAAAAGAATCTAACACAAAATTTTTCAGAAGTGGCAGTTTTAGAAAGTACTTGGATAATTGAAAATTTGGGGGAGCAATTAGGAAACCCAAACAATGATATTTCAAAATATCAAGAACTTGCCGTCTATACAGCAGAATCAAATAGTATTAATAATTTAAAAGGGTTGAAAAATACAAAAATTAGACTTTATACAGAGCCTGATACACTTTGGTGGAAAGAGAATAGAATGGAAGAGTATAAACAAATGAATGCCTATTATATAAAAAAACTTTATGAGAGCCTTAAAAAATCAGGGTTTCAAAAAGTGGAATATATTCCAACTAGAAATAAAGGTTATAGAGAGAACGGAGATAGACATCCACATAGCTGGTCTATAATCGACAAAAAGGAATTGATAAAGTGGATTATGGAATAAAAACTATTTACAGTATTAGTATAGACTTTATTGCTAACTTTTTGTATATTTATAAAAGTTCTCTCAAACTTTCTGTTTTTTTCCTTTATGAAATGTTATCAGAAATAGATGGTTTAAGAATAGATGGAGGTGGACAAGGACATTTGTATATCTTAGATAAAAAAGAAGAGTTTTTAAGAAAAATAAGAATAAAAAAATAGGAGTATTGAAATTGAAAAAAAGATTTATAAACTGAACTCATGCAAAATGAAGCTCTTTTATAATGAGAAGGTAAAGCACTAATTAATTTTGTAAGAAACTCAATTATGGCTTTTTTGGGCTAAAAAAAATACTTTGTTAAAGGGTTGTGAATTTTTTATTATTATTATAAAACATTGCAAGGCTAAATATCTTTTAAAGATTGTTTTATTATTCTCTTAATAAAAAAAATAAAAAATGACACCAAAAGAATTCTTAATGAAAGTTGTTAGGAAATTTCCTATTACAATGAAATTCTCTAAAAATAAAATAAAACAAATGATTTTTAAAGACAAATCTTTAAAAAAACTTAATTCATTTTATTCTACTTTAGACAACAATGAAAAAGAAATATTTTACACCTCATACTCTAAAATATTTAGAGATGAATCTGATATAATTTCTCAACCCTTAGATACAACATGGTCAGTAAACTTTGCAAATATTACTGTGAAAGTACCTCTACAATCAGAAATGATGTGGTTGGATTGGGATACAGCAGTTTCTATTATTGGACATGATATTGAGGTGAAAAAATTTTATCAAAAACTCATTTTATCAGAATACAAGCCAAAATTAGTTTTTGATATTGGTGCTAATTATGGTACACATTCAATATTGTTTTTAGCAAACAAAATTCCCACTATTACTTTTGAGCCAAACCCAGCTTGTTATGATAGGTTCTATAAAATGGCAAGTATTAATAACTTATCTTATAAGTTAGAAAAAGTAGCTGTAGGTAACAAAGAAAGTAGAGAAACTCTTACCTTTCCTGAAAAAGATACATGGCTTGGGAGTATAACTAAAGAGTATATTTCTACTATGAATACATTTGAAAAAGTGAAAAATATTGAAATAGATTTGATTACTTTGGATAATTACACTAAATCCAAAAATCTTATTCCTGATTTTATCAAAATAGATACAGAGGGGTTTGAGATAAATGTAATTGAAGGAGCAAAGAAATTATTGCAAAATAATTCTATTATCATTACTTTTGAATGTATAAAAAAAGATGAAAAAAAACAGTTATTTGATAGTTTTGATGCTATAGGTTATCAAATACATGAGTTGCAAAATATCTCTCCAAAATTTTTGAGTAAAAAAGATTTTATTGAATCAAAGTATGTAAACTATTTAGCAATTAACTCTAAACATCCTGCTTTACAATCAAATTTATTTAGAAGTTAATTTTTTGAGTATTTCAAATATTTTCTTAGTTTGTGATTTGAAAAAAAACGTAATGATTTCAAACAAGAAATTTGAAGCGTAAGATTTGAGAATAAAAAACACTAAATTTAATTTATTAATAAAAAAGGAATTTGAGTAAAATCAAATTCCTTTTTTATTAATAAGTGATTTGTAGTCTATAATTGAATTACTTTCTCTGAAACAAAAACTTTACAAAATCAAAGGCAGAATCGGCTAGATTTCTTCCAATCAAATCCATTGCAAAATTAACTGTTTTTTCTATGGCTGCATCTGTTCTTTCAAAGTTTTTGCTATCATCTCGTACCCAAAAACGAATCAAAAATTCAGTTTCTGCCCAAAGAAGTGTATTATATTTTTTTGCGATAAGCATGCGTTGTTCTACTTCGCCAGTATCCATTCCTTCTTCTAAAAGAACATTTATATATTCATAAAATCCATTTTTAAAATCTGAAAGAATTTTTCTCCTAAACCCTCCATTTCTTGCGCTTAATTCATTGGTAACAAAACTGCGATTTTCTTTCAAAACTTCTATCAATGTAAAATAAAAAGCAAGTAATTTTTCACGCACTAAATATTCTGCATAAACTGATTCAGAACGCAAACGCTGAACAGTTTCAGTCAAATACCCTCCCCAAATCTCTTGTTCTATAGCATTAAAACTTGAATAATTATCATAAAAATATTTTTCATCTTCTCCTAACTCTGCCATCAAATTGTAAGGCGTTGCAGGAGCTTTTCCGTGTTGTCTAATATATTGAATAAATGCACTTTTGATTTGCTGTTGCGCTGAAGTGGTGGTATTTTCCATTTTAGGATAAACTGATTTTTTGATTTAATTACTAATTTTTATGGTGGTTTGCACAAAGTATAATTTTTATTAAAGCATTTCAGAGTAGCAAAATTATTCAACTAAAAACTTGCCCATAATGCCATTGTTTGGCGTTTTAGTGAAGCAACACCAACAACTAAAATAACTTATTATACTTTATCGAATACCAACATTTTTACTTCTAAACGAATCTTATCATAGAATGGTTTTATATTATTTGATAATACTTGGAGAGCTTTTAATTTTCAAATTAAGCAAATTTTGAAAGAAATAATTATAAATAATTTTTGTTTTTACAAAAATAGTCTGTATTTTTGCACCCAAATTAAGGATAAGCCTTAGGAATAATTATAAATTATGAATGACAAAATATTGACACAAACTGTTGTTTTTCAGCAACTTATGTTTTTTGAGTTAATATTATTCATTAATTTCTATTCCTTCAAAAAATAAATTTTTTTGAAAAAATTTATAAATAACTAAAAAGCTCCTAGAAAAGTGTCTGAAAATCAATTATCTGATTCTGCTAAGAAAAAAATTGCTCGTAGTTATCACCTTCAATTTGGAGGTTTTGCCCTTGTAATGCTTCTTTGTATGTTCATTTTTCAGTTTTTTGTAACACAATATTATATTCCTCAAGTTTGGGGTGTTTATATTGGGGTTACACTTTTATACTGGGTTACAGGAATGATAACCTTGCGTTTTTTGGGGAGTGCTAATTTTGGTTATGCTATGATGGTTTCCAAAATGGTGCGAATGTTATTTAGTGCTTCTGGTGTGCTTGCTTATGTTATGTTAGACGGCAACGGTGTGATTAGTATGGCTTTTGTGATGCTTTTTTTATATTTTGGATATTTATTGTTTGAAATTCGTACATTGTTACCTAACTTGCAGCGCAATTCAGAAGAAAACTCAAATTGAATGAAAAAAACGTTTACAAATCTATACGTTTTGTATCTAATTTAAGTTCAGTTTTTTTAGTAAAAAGAAATTAATTTTCAGCGTAAATTATATATTACACTAATACGGAATCAAGTGAAGAATAACATTTTACTTTCTATCAAATTTAATCTATACTCAAGAGTGGCACTTTTGAGCGTATTGTTTTCATTCTTTTTGCTTACAACAGCAACAGCTTCTGGAGGAGATGACAAGCCGTTTAATATTACAGAAATGATTAATCATCATATTCTTGATGCTCATGAATGGCATTTTTATACTACAACAGATGAGGCTGGAAAAGAGCATCATGTATCGCTTCCATTGCCAATTATTCTTTACACAGAAGGAGAGCCTGCTGTATTTTTGTCAAGTGAATTTCATCATGCTGAAAACGGAATTGTTACTAAAGGAAGTTATAATTACAAATTATCACACGAGCATATTCAAGTGGTAGATGCACAGGGGAATGTTCAGAGTGATATTCACCCAATGGATTTTTCAATTACTAAAAATGTAACATCAATGATGTTAGCTTCATTTTTACTTTTGATTGTTGGTTTTAGTATTGCAGGAGCATACAAAAAACGTGAAGGAAAAGCTCCAAAAGGAATGCAATCTTTCTTTGAGCCTATTATTGTTTTTCTTCGTGATGATTTGGCTATTCCAAATATAGGAGAACACAAATACAAAAAATATTTTCCTTATTTATTGACATTATTTTTCTTTATTTGGTTCAATAATCTTTTAGGTCTTATTCCAACAGGAGCAAATACTTCGGGAAATATTGCCTTTACAATGACTTTAGCTGTTCTTACACTTATCATAACAAATGTTTCTGGAAATAAGCATTATTGGAAGCACGTCTTTGCAATGCCAGGAGTGCCTATTCCACTTCTTTTGATTATGATTCCTGTCGAACTTATTGGTATTATTACAAAGCCAGCAGCTCTTATGATTCGTCTTTTTGCCAATATTACGGCAGGTCATACAATCATTTTAGCTTTGATTGGAATTATATTTATATTCAAAAATGCTATTTTGGGTGTGCCTATTGTTCCTTTTGTATTTTTGATGATGTGTTTAGAATTATTTGTTGCACTTTTGCAGGCATATATTTTTACACTTCTTACTGCTCTTTTTATTGGTCAAGCTGTTGCAGACGACCATCATTAATCAGTTCCAGTTATCAGTAATGTAGTTACCAGTTAAATGCAATTACTGAATAGCTAGTTTTTAAATAGAAAGATGAATTAACATTAAGAAATATAATCAAATCATTGTATTTGTATTACCTCTTAATTCTAATTTCATACTTCTTACATTATTTTTGGATAAATTTCAGAATATATTTTAGTTTTGAAACGGTAGGTTTCAGAACAATTAAAAAATATGTTCATTCAACTAATTCATAATTTTCAATTATTCATTGTCAATTATCAATTAATTATATATTTTCTTTTTATACTCTCTTTAAATTTAGATTTTATGTTCGCATTTATTGCTATGTTATTGCAAGCTGTTGCTGATTATTCTGCTTATGCTGCTATCGGTGGTGGTCTTGGTGCTGGTCTTGCTGTTTTGGGTGCTGGTCTTGGTATTGGTCAAGTAGGTGGCCGTGCTATGGAAGCAATGGCTCGTCAGCCTGAGAAATTAGGTCAAATCCAAACTGCAATGATTATTGCAGCAGCACTTATTGAAGGTGCAGCTCTTTTCGCTATCGTAGTTTCATTCCTTATCGGTGGCTGGAAGTAAGAAATATAAAAAATAAAGTAGTAACAGATTAGTTGTTACTACTTTGTTTTTGTCTAATTTTACAAGAAAATAGAAATTTAGTCAAACTTGTCAGATATTTTTATAAATGTCAGACAATTAATAAAAGAAAAATAGAATAAAACTGTCTGATAATCTAACAAATTATCTAACAAAAAATAAAATATTGTATTACTTGCGTATTCACAGGTAATAAAGATACTCAAAAAAAGAATTTAATTTATACCTCATATATTTAATCATTATGCTTCTCGAACTCAATCCACTTATTACACCTAATATTGGTCTTATCGCTTGGACAGGATTAATATTTATTTTGCTTGTTCTTATTTTAGGCAAATTTGTTTGGCCTACTATCACAAAAGCTCTTGCAGACCGTGAACGTTCTATCGAAGAAGCTCTCAAAGCTGCCGAAGCTGCACGTATGGCAAAGACAGATTTGGAAAACGAAATTGAAAAAATACGTCAAGAAGGACGTGTTGAGCGTGAACAAATGATGAAAGAAACTCGTCAGGTGGCTTCTAAAATGGAAGAAGATGCTCGTGAAAAAGCAACAGAAGAATATAATCGTATTTTGGACGATGCCAAACGTGAAATTGATTCACAAAAGCAAAATGCAATGGCCGATGTCAAAAATCAAGTATCAAAACTTTCATTACAAATTGCTGAAAAATTAGTAAAAGAACAATTAGCTAATGAAACAGCTCAAAAACAACTTGTAGAAACTTATTTGAGTGATATTAAAGTAAACTAAGTAACAATTACGGATTACGAATTACGAATTACCAGTGATTTGTAAATTAAACGTATTCTAACAAAATTCTTTAATTCTCAATTACTAATATAAAAAAATATGTCAGATATTCGTGTTGCTTCTCGTTATGCCAAATCAGTTTTTGATTTAGCCAATGAACACTCTATTTTGGAAGAGGTACATAACGATATGGTAAATATCAAAGATACAGTAGAGGCAAGTAGAGAATTGGAGCTTTTACTCAAAAGCCCTATTATCAACTCTTCAAAAAAACTCTCTATCTTAACTACCCTTTTTGGAAATAGTAATGATTTGACAAAGAAATTTTTTACGCTTGTAGTAAAAAAAGGACGTGAAGCAGACCTTTTCGAAACAGCAAAACAATTTCATTTGTTATATAATTCTAAAAAAGGAATTGAAATTGCACAAGTAATCACACCTTTTGAGCTTACAGATGAATTGCGTGATTCTTTCAAACAAAAAGTAAAACAGCTTTCTGGAAAAGATACTGTAGAGCTTACAGAAAAAATAGACAAAAGCCTTATTGGAGGGTTTGTATTAAATATTGAAGGAAAACAGATTGATGATTCAGTCAAAACTCGTCTTCAAAAAATAGAACAATCTTTAAAGTAGCAAATGCCTTTAAAGCTATGTAGTTAAGTTAAAAATAAAATTACCTTGACAATGGTCTTAACCTTGTCAATGCTTGTCATTAAGAAATATTTTGTACCTTTGCAATCTATTCAAAAAAATAAAATCAATCGTAACTGTTAAAATAACGAATACATGGTCAGACCAGATGAAGTTTCAGCAATTCTAAGAGAACAACTCTCTAATGCAAAAACAGACGCTCAACTCGAAGAAGTAGGAACTGTACTTCAAGTAGGTGATGGTGTTGCTCGTATCTACGGACTCTCAAATGCTCGTGCTGGTGAGCTTATCGAATTCAATAATGGCTTGACTGGAATGGTCTTGAACCTTGAAGAAGATAATGTAGGAGCTGTACTTTTTGGTGATTATACCAACGTAGGTGAAGGCGATTCTGTCAAAACTACTGGACGTATTGCATCTCTAAAAGTAGGTAATGGAATGGTAGGGCGTGTAGTAGATACACTTGGAAATCCTATTGATGGAAAAGGTGATATCGAAGGCGACCTATACGAAATGCCACTTGAGCGCAAAGCACCAGGGGTAATTTATCGTGAACCAGTAACAGAACCTCTTCAAACAGGTATCAAAGCGATTGATGCAATGATTCCGATTGGTCGTGGTCAGCGTGAGCTTATTATTGGTGACCGTCAGACAGGCAAAACTGCCGTAGCGATTGATGCAATTATCAATCAAAAAGAATTTTATGATAAAGGAGAGCCTGTATTTTGTATTTATGTAGCTATCGGACAAAAAGCTTCGACAGTTGCAGGTATTGTGGCTTCTTTAGAGCGTTATGGTGCTATGGCTTATACAGTTGTTGTATCTGCTTCGGCTGCCGACCCTGCTCCAATGCAATTTTTTGCGCCATTTGCTGGTGCTGCCATCGGGGAGTTTTTCCGTGATACTGGTCGTCCTGCTTTGGTAGTTTATGATGATTTGTCAAAACAGGCTGTTGCTTATCGTGAGGTTTCTCTTCTTCTTCGTCGTCCTCCAGGGCGTGAAGCATATCCAGGTGATGTATTTTATCTTCACTCTCGTCTTTTAGAGCGTGCTGCAAAGGTTATCAATAATGATAAAATTGCACAAGACATGAATGACCTTCCAGAGCCACTCAAAAAAGCAGGTATCGTAAAAGGAGGTGGTTCACTTACTGCTCTTCCAATCATCGAAACACAAGCAGGTGATGTTTCAGCATATATTCCAACCAACGTAATTTCGATTACAGATGGTCAGATTTTCTTAGAAACTAACCTTTTTAACTCTGGTATTCGTCCAGCAATTAACGTAGGTATTTCAGTATCTCGTGTAGGTGGTTCGGCACAGATTAAATCAATGAAAAAAGTATCTGGTACTTTGAAGCTAGACCAAGCACAATTTAGAGAATTAGAAGCCTTTGCAAAATTTGGTTCTGACCTTGATGCTGCAACCAAACTTGTTATCGAACGTGGACGTAGAAATACTGAAATGTTGAAACAAAAACAATTCTCGCCAGTAAAAGTAGAAAAACAAGTAGCTATCATCTATGCTACTACAAACGGAATTACTGATAATGTTCCTACTGAAAAAATGAAAGATTATGAGCAAAATTATCTTAGCGTTTTGGAACAGAGTCATAGAAAAACATTAGATGAGCTTCGTGAAGGAAAATATAAGCCAGAACAAACTGATGTTCTTGCAAAGGTTGCCAAAGAAGTAGCCAAAACATATATTCCTGCTAAAAAAGCATAAAAACGATTACGAATTAAAGATTACGAATTGCGAATTTAAAGTATTGAATATCAATAATTTATTATTTCGAAATGAGTATGTTATTTAATTTCAATTCTATAGTTGATTTAATTTATAATTGAAAAATTTATAATGTTGTTGTTGATGTTTTTAATAAGCATCAACAACATAATTATTTTTATAGCCTTCAAAACATAATATGGCAAATTTAAAAGAAGTTCGTGGAAGGATTGTATCTGTAAAATCCACCCAACAGATTACAAAGGCAATGAAAATGGTAGCTGCTGCAAAGCTGCGAAGAGCTCAAAATCGTATGATGCAAATGCGTCCTTACGCTCAAAAATTGAGTCAAATTTTGCAAAATGTAACGGCTTCTCTTGTTGGAGATGATTTTGAAAGTGAGTATAGTGAAGTGCGTCCAGAAGAAAAAATATTAATTGTTACAATTACGTCAGATAAAGGACTTTGTGGAGCTTTTAATACGTATATTCTTCGTGCAATGCAAAATCTGATTAATAAGAATTATAGCCGTCAGAATGCCTTAGGTAATCTAACCGTTATGCCTATCGGTAAGCGTGCCTTGGATTATGTTCGTCGTCGTAATCTAAAATCTGTAAATGATTATTCAGATATTTTTTCTCAAAAAGAAATTACTTTTGATTATGTTCGTCTTGCAGCAGAGCATGCAATGGAACATTTTGTAGAAGGAAAATATGATAAAGTACAAATTGTTTATAATGAATTTAAGAATGTAGCAACACAGATTATTCGTGTAGAACAATTTTTACCAATAGCTCCTCCTACTGCAAAAACAGAAGAAAAAGCATCTGCATTAAAAGCTCCTTCTTTTGATAAAAAAGAAGAGTTTAGTAGTAGTGTAGATTATATCTTTGAGCCAGATAAAAAAGAAATTTTAGCTGACCTTATTCCTCAATCGCTCAAAACACAGTTTTATAGCAAAATCTTAGAATCAAACGCAGCCGAGCAAGGCGCACGTATGACAGCTATGGACAAAGCAACTGAAAATGCTGGTGAACTTTTGAAGGAATTGAAATTGAGTTATAACCGAGCTAGACAAGCCAATATTACAAAAGAAATTTTGGAAATTGTTGGTGGTGCAGAAGCATTAGAGCAGAGTTAATTCTTTTAGTGATTAGTTTTTAGTTATAAACTATCAGTTCAATACATAAAAAACCGTCTGAAATAATTAATTTCAGACGGTTTTTTGTGTTAAGATTTTTAATGCCCTTATTGGTTTATTAGCGTAGCGACACCAACAACTAAATACTCTATCATACTTTTTACAACATTACCTTAAAATCTTCTACCAATATTAAGTCCTAATCGTGGATAAACACTACTTCCATACTCTTCACTTTGAGCAAAATTTCTTCCTATTCCATATACCATTTCGCCAAACCATTTCTGACTTCTACTCATAAACTTACTTCCAATAGCAAGTCCTAAACCATAGCCAAATTCAGTATTTGTATCATTATTTCCATAAGGATTATAATAATAATCATTTTCATAATTAAAAGCTGAAGCACTTCCTTCAATAAAAAAACCTGCTGCATTTTCTTTTTTACCAAAATAAATACGATAGTAAGGAGTGAGCATAAAATTATAATTGATAGTATTTCCATCTCCTAATGCTAGAGAAATACCTGCTGCAGTTTCATCACTCAACACTCTCTCATACGTAATTTCTGGAAAACCTAATAAAGTATATAATCCATTTATTTTTATTTCATTTGCTCGAAAGTTTGGGTCATGTTTTATCTCATCTTTATTGACTATATAAATACTATCTACTTGAGCAAAAGTAAAATTTGCACTCATTAAAAACAAAATAAATAAAGGTAATTTCAAATTTAATTTCATAAAATAAAAAAATTAGAGTAAATAGGGTTGAATAAAAACAATGTGTTTCGCAATCAAAACGCTTTTGTACTTTAAGACGTTGCACAACAATTAAATTATTTTTCAATATTTTATAATGAATATTTCTACATTATCGTTATTCTTAGTTTTTATTGGAGGGGGACTGGGTTCAGTAGCTCGTTTTTTATTTTCTAAATGGATTACTACGCCTTCTTCTGATTTTCCAACAGCTACTTTTGTTACTAATTTTTTAGCTTGTGTTATTTTGGGAATACTAGCTAATTATTTGGGAGAAGCAAAACAGGAAAGTGAAAAATTACTTGCTGCTTTATTTATGACAGGTTTTTGTGGTGGCTTTAGTACATTTTCTACTCTCAATCTTGAAACTTTCAAACTTATTCAAGACCAAAGTTACCAAACTGCATTTGTATATTGTTTCTCTAATGTAGTTTTAGGTTTTGTTGGAATTGCTATTGGATTTTGGTTTATTGGTCTTTTTAAATAGAAATGATTATATTTACAATTTACGATTCGCAAATCGTGGATTAATCAAAAAAATGGTTTCAATTATCTGCCTGTGTTACAATCACGCAAAATTTATCGAAGAGGCTTTACATTCTGTCTTTAATCAAACCTACAAAAACTGGGAATTGATTATTATAAATGATGCCAGTACAGATACTAGCAAAGAAATTATTGATAAAATTGTAAAAAATAATTCTTTTAAAGATATTAATATTCAAGCAATTCATTTAGAAAAAAATCAAGGAAACTGTGCAGCTTTTAATCAAGGTTTCAAAATTTCTAAAGGAAAATATATAATTGATTTGGCTGCCGATGACAAATTTGAAGTTGATAAATTAGAAAAGCAAGTCAAAATTTTACAAGAATCGGATAAGCAAACAGGAATTTGCTTTACAAATGCTACCCTAATAAATGAAGAGATTGATGAAGAAAATAACAAAATAGGCAATTATTATTTTGATTGGTATAAAAAATATCCTAAAGATGGACTTATTTTTAAAGAACTTGTAAGAGCTGGAGGAATGATTTGCTCGCCTACTATGCTCATAAAAAGAGAAGTTTTGGAAGAGCTGGGAGGATATGATGAATCACTTTCTTATGAAGATTATGATTTTTGGGTGCGAAGTTCAAGGAATTGGAAGTATATTTTTATAAATGAAAACCTAACTTTTTATAGAAAAATGATTAATTCTCATTCTTCTACTTTTAAGAAAAAAAATAATCCTCATCTTTATTCTACTTTCAAAGTTTGTGAAAAAGCCTTCAAATTATGTAAAGATAAAGAAGAATATAAGTCACTTTTGATTTCTGTTTTGTATCATTTCAAAGAATCATTAAAATATAAAAATTATAAAGCTGCAAAAGGATTTTTAATTTTGTTTGGAAAAATAATTTTCAAAATTATTTGATTTTAAGGCAAAAGCAAATTTGGATTTTCATCTTCCTCATCTAAAGAAGCATATAAATAACTATAATCAGTCATTCCACTAAGTGCAAATTTTACTTTTGTCAAATCAATTTTTACAGTATTTGACCAATCATAAAGTGTTTCTATCAAGCTATTAAGCAAGTTTTGATTTAGGTTTATTGAAAAAAACATAGTTCCTCCTTTATACAAAACACGCAATTTATAATTATCATTCTTCTTTGGAACAAGCTCAATTTCTTCAATTTTGTATTTTGCTAAAGTTACTTTTTGTTCTTTGTAGGGCATAAAAACAATGATTTGTTCTTTTTCTATGCTAATAATTGGATTATTTTTATCGACAACAAAAGTAGTATCTTCTAAAATGGATTTTGCCCAAATTTTAATAATTGATACCATAATCGCAAAGGAAAAAAAAAGACTAATTACAAATGTTGAAGTAGAAATTAAATCACCTAAAAAAACAAATAACCAAATCAAACAAACTAAAAGATAAATAGTAATAACTTTTCTTAAAGTAAAACCTTTATTGTCATTTTTCTTCTTTGTATATTCCTTCATATCCAAACTAGAAAGTACCCAAGGCAACGTTTTGAGTTGTGTATCAAACTGTTTCCAATCCGAAATACTGTGCAAATGAGCCTTAAAATATTGCCTTTTAGATGTTAGATTCAGCGTTTTTTTTACTGGAAAATTAGCTAAAGTTCGATTTTGATTACAATGTTTTTCATTCAGATATTCCCATGAACTTTTCAAAAAAGCAGATTTACATTCCTTGCAAAAAACAATTTCATTATCTTCTACAATCAAATCTCCTGTAATTGGGTCTTTTCGTTTTTCATTCAGAAAATCAGAATGAGAATGAATATTTATTTTATGAGTATTCAAGAGATGAAAATAGTAGTTTGTTTAATTTTAAATTTCTACGCAAACTAAAGTTTACGATACATTCTGAAATCTCACTCTAAAGAGTAAGCTACATTAATAAATCAAAATCATTGACCAATATTTTTCCTTTCTAGCAGCTCCAATTCTCTTTATTTGTGCGTCCATCATACGCTTACATTGTGGGGGTGTGAGCTTCCAACCACGAAAAGCCTGCTCAATTTCAGTAAAACTATATGACATATTTTCATACGCTTTTTTTGTTTTTATGCCTACATCTGAAAGCCTCTCAACAGTACTTTTTCCACCAATATCAGTGGTCATTCCTTTTTTTATCCAAAGGTTTACAACTAACTCTTTGGTTGCATACGCCACCGTATCGCTCCATGTTACCTCTGGAACAGGCGCAAAATAACGCCCCCCACAATGACAACCTTTGGTACGAAGTTCATTGGTAAGCTCCAAAAAACGCTGCGCAAAAATACCATCTACTTTTTGTTCGTCTTCTATTCGTTCATCTACGATTGGCTCATGTATTTCTGGAATATCTAGCTCTGGAATTGGGTTATTTGTAACTCCTTCTTGTGTTTGAAAAACTGTAATATTTTCTACCATATCTTGATGCGAACCTAGTTCTTTGCTGTCAAAAGTTTTCATTTCTACATCAAGACAATTAAAATGATTTGTTTTTAATTCTGCACCAATTCCCTCAATAAAATCAGCTACTTTTACATTATTTGGCAATCTTTCAAAATGAACTTCACACGTAAAAACATCATTATTATGTGTTGTAAGCCTAACAGCTTTTTTGGTATTGACTATCGGAATTTCTACTTTTCCATTACGAGCAATATTTTTTATTTCTATCATTTTAAAGACCTCTGATGGGTTGGCATCATTTTTTAAAAACCAAGCTAAACTTTCTCCAGGTCCATAGTAAGTTGCTGACCCTTCTTCATAATGCGAAACATAACGAAAATGAAAAATAGTACGGTTTTTTGTGTAATCAATTTTATCTAAAATATAATTTTTTTGCCATTTTTTATAGACAGGTTTATAATCTACAAAAGGCTTATCAGAAACAGAAGTCGCATTATTTGCTTGATTCAAATCTTGTGCTGTCGAATGATTTATAACGAAAAAAATGATAAATAAAGATAAAATAGAACTTAAATAAGTTTTCATAATTTTTTTATTCTTGTGATATGATAGGTAAAATATTTTGGGATAATTAAAATACAGATTTCATTTTTATTAAACGTACTTTTGGCAAATTCGTTGTTTGGGTTTTATTCAAAAACTCAATATGTTACTAATTGAATAAAAAAGGATTCAAAAATAAAGCGAGATTTAGATTTTTATTTAAAAAAAAGATATTTCGCTCAAATTTTTTAATTATTTAAAATTTTAATTTTATGAGTCTTAAAAGAGAAAAAACAACAGTCAATGCAAGTTCGATGGCAGATATTGCTTTTTTATTACTTATCTTTTTTTTGGTAAGTACACAAATTGCAACAGAAAAAGGGTTTTCTATATCTTTACCTCCCAAAGAGGAGCAAAAACAAGAGCCTACACCAGCTTTAGATAGAGATGTTTTGCGAATAACAATTAATTCTGAAAATAAAATTCTGATTGAGGCAAATAAAAATGCTACAATTTTGGAAATAAAAAATCTTGTCAAGACACATCTGATGAATTATGGGAAAGATGCTAATTACTCCCAAAATCCACAAAAAGCAATCGTAGTTTTGAGTAGCCAACGCCAAACAAACTATAATTTTTATATAGAAGTTTTGGACAAAATAAAAGCAGGATACAATGAAGCAAGGGCTAATTTTTTGACCAAAAAACGGGGTGTAAAATATAATTCAATAGAGGTAATTGATTTTGCCTTACAAAAAACACAAGAAGAAAAAGAGCTTTATCAACTTCTACAAAAAGAATTTCCTATTGCTATTTTAGAGCAGCACAGAACATTATAAAAGAAAAATGACCTAATCAAGGGTATTTTTATATGAAGTATTTTGTGTATTTATTTGCTCGCAAACGAACTTATGGCTTCTTCACAAGCATCATGCTATATGTATATTATGTTTTCGAAGAAGCGATAAGTTGAGTTTTAAGAAACTGAACACACATGAAAAATTAACAGTGATAATTACTACTTATTGGGGCAAGTTTCTTCTGCCGTTTTTCCACAATAGCTGCACGAACCTTCATCATTTTTTAAGAACGGACTTTGGCTGGCACATGTGCCTCTAAATTGTCCTTGTTTTTGAAAAAACATTCTGACTCCCATTCCTAAAAAATAAATCATAAGAACACCAACAGCAAGAATGATTGTATATAAGATTGTCATAATTTTGAAATATTGATTGGTTTTTTTTACAAAAGTACAAAAAAGTATTGAACTCTATTTTTTTATTAATAGGTTGCTATAAACTTTTTTTTGAGTTAAAAACTGACCAATACATTGAAATATATTTATAAAAGTAAAAATTTTTGGTAATTTATTCTATTTCTAATGGATTCGTATTAAAAGGAAATTTGATTTTTTAATAAAACTAGCTACCTTTGCAAACTAAAATTTTGTGAAGAGTGTGGTATCTAAAATGAGTACACAAATCTGTTTCACAAATTTGTCAGTACTTATTTTCAATAAAACTGAACACTCATTTTGAATAAAAAAATATTTTTATTTAGAATTTGAAACTCAATTTCACATTAACCTTATTAAAAAATTACACAGATAGATTATGTCTATAATTACAGCAATTCAGAAACGCACAGGGCTACTTCTCGTAGTTATTTTGGGCGCACTTGCAGCCTTTGTTCTTACTGACCTTTTTAACAGTGCTGGCAGAATGGGAAACGACCAAATCATTGGAGAAATTGACGGAATGGAAGTCAAATACCAAGATTTTAATAATGAGCTTCAAATCATGCGTGATAGAATGGAAGCCAGCCAACAGGCAAAAATGAATGAGTCGCAGATGCCTATGGTTCGTACTCAAACTTGGAATCAACTTGTTACAAGATACGCTCTCAAACCAGAATGGGAAAAATTGGGTATTATGGTAACAGAAGACGAAATTGTGGATATGGTACAGGGAAATAATATTTCTCCTCAAATCAAACAAGCCTTTACTGACCCAGAAACAAAAGTTTTTGATAAAGATAAAGTAATTGCTTTTATTCGTAATCTTCAAAACCAACCACCACAAGCACAACAACAATTTGCTGCTTTTGAAAGAGAACTTCCAGAATCTCGCAGAAGTGAAAAATATCAAAACTTACTTCGTAAATCTGTTTATGTTACTAAAGCAGAAGCAAAACGACGTTATGAAGACGAAACAATGAAATTAGATTTGAAATATCTGTATGTTCCTTATGCAAATATTCCAGATTCAACACTTACTGTTACAGAAGAACAAATCAAGACATATTATAACTCTAATAAAGAAGATTATGATGATGCTGCTTCTGTTGCTTTAGAATATATCACTATTCCGATTGTGCCTTCGAAAGAAGATAGTGCAGATGTAAAACGTTATTTGGCTAACATTAAAGATAAATTTGCAGCAGCAACAAATGATACTTCTTTTATTGCTCAACATTCACAAATAGAAGCTAATTTTGCAGAGCTTGCTCCTTCTGCTTTCCCTAATGCTATCAAAGACCAAATGGGAGAAGAAGTAACAGTTGGTTTTGTAGCTACTCCTGTTGCTGCAAATGGAACATACAAAATGTTTAAATTAGTAAAAGAATTAGGACAAGTAGTAGATTCTGTAAAAGCAAATCATATTTTGTTTAGTACACAAGGAAAATCTCCAGAGCAAAAATTAGCGATTGAGGTAAAGGCAAAAGAAGTACTAGCACAAGCTAAAAATGGTGGAAACTTTGCTGCACTTGCAAAAGAATATAGCGAAGACAAATCAAACAGTGAAAAAGGTGGAACGCTAGATTGGTTTGGTCGTAATGCAATGGTAAAGCCATTTGAAGATGCAACTTTTGGTGCTACTCAAAATGGTGTGTTGGCAGAATTAGTAGAAACTAATTTTGGGTATCATATCATAGAAATTACAGGTTTGAAACAAGTAAATAAATATTTGGTTGCTTCTGTTAGTCGTTTGTTAGACCCAAGTGAATCTACTCGTGAGGCTCTTTATCGTCAGGCTGGTGATTTGGCTTCTAGCAAAAGTTTAGCAGAATATGAAGAGCGTACTAAACAATATAATTTATTGAGTTTACAGGCAAATGATGTAAAACAAAATGCTCGTTCGTTGAATAATATTTATGACCCTTCTATTCGCCAAGCAATTCGTTGGGGATTTGAAGAAAATACTGAAATTGGTTCTATTTCTAATGAAGTATTTGAGGTAGATAATCAATATATTGTTATGACCCTAAAATCTCGTACTAAGAAAGGGATTCAGCCACTTTCTAAAGTATATGAGCAAGTTCGTCGTGAAGTAATCAAAGAAAGTAAAAAGAAGAATATATTAGCAAAATTAGAAGGCAAAACAGGAACTCTTGATGAAATTGCAAAAAATAGCGGTAAGGCATCACCATCTCTTGCCGATGCAGGATTACAAGCAACAACTGGAAATTGTGAAATATCAATAACTGGTACTACCATTATTTGTAAAATCATTAACGCTCCAAGTCAAGTCAACACTAAAAC
>CAKZOK010000172.1 GCA_937136415.1 uncultured Cytophagales bacterium
CTAAAATTACTCTTCCAAAATCATTTTTTCTTTGCCATCAAATCCATACAAATCATACAAAAGTTGATTTAATTCATTTTCTGTATTCCGAATTTGAGAAAGTAGATTTTGAATTGTTTTTTGTTCATTTTCAAAAATTTCTATCCATTCTAGTTTTTGCTGTGCCGAAAATTTTACTTTTTGTTTGCTAATTTCTTTCTGAAAACCTGCAAAATCTAATCTGTACCAAGTAGATAATTTTTTAGACAGTTTGGAAATACTAAATTCAGATTGAATCAATGTAGCAAATTTTTGATTTTTTTTATTGACCATTTCTGACCAAATTTTGAGTTGATGCGCCTTTTCTTCAAAAACAATTTTTTCCGAATCCGACAAAACAGGAACAGGAACATCTACCATTTTATTATAATCCAATTTGTTCCTTCCCTTTTCGTTCGCATTGCCATACGCCACAAATTTTAATCGTTTATAAAATTCAAAAACTTTGGAATTGAGAAAAACAGATAAAAATAAATCAGCATTTGAGATTAAATAAGAAGAATTATTTATAAAAAACCCTTCTTCATCGTAATAAAAGTGATGGTTTTTGGCTGTATGAATATACATTATTTTTGTAGTTCCAAAATTTTTATAGTATTCAATAGAATCTTGAATTTCGAACCATTCATACTTTCCTGCCTTTCTTCCTATTTTATCTTCTTTTGTTTCTTTGGGTTTTAATTCGTCATAAAATTGAAGTAAATGTTTTTTTATCATAGGATAATCCTCGATTTGAGTTCCTCGTTTTGTGAAAATTAGAAAAGTATCTGTTTTGTCTTCTAAATGCCATTTTTTTATATCTGTTCCATTAATATATGGTTTTATCAATTCTGCACTTTTTGGGTCTTTATGAATTATTTCTTCTTTGGTTTTTTTATCGATAATAAAAGCCTTATTCAATCCTGTTTTTATTCCATAATAAATTCCATTTTCAGAATATTCTTTTAGAGAAATTATTTTTTTGAGTTTCGGATTTTCTTCAATGTTTTTTCCTGTTATTTTATCCAAAATGGTTTGATAGGTTGCATCTGCAAATATCCATTCAGAAGGGTTTAGATTTTCCTTTTTTATGGTAATTTTCTGCTCATTTTGCAGGTTTATTTTTGTTGCAAATTCTTCTAATCCCTCTTCTCCTAAAAGTTGTTTTGTGATAGGAAAATAATTAAAATCGTTGTCTGAATTTCTATTTTTTAGGATAATAATTTGAGGTTCTGTGGCTGCATCATCAAAAACTTTTACTTCAAAAAAATCTATAATCATTTGAATATCAAGAGGTTTTAAACGATTTCTAAGGAGCTGCCCATATTTTGTTTTAAACCATTTGTTTGGTGTAATGAATCCCAAAATACCATCTTTTTGAAGTAATTGTAATGCTTTTTCATAAAAATAAACATACAAATCGGCTGTTCCTGTGGCTACATTTTGATAGTTTTGCTGCAAATATTCTTTCTGTTTTTCGTTCAGTCTTTCCTGACGCACATAAGGAGGATTTCCGACAATGACTGTAAAGTTTTTTACTTTGAAAGATTTTTTCCAATCAAATGCTTTTTTATCTATTTTTTTATCAGAAATAAGCGAATTTCCTACCTTGATATTATCCGAAAGGTCGTTTAATTTTCGTCGCATTTGAGCCGTTTTGAGCCAAAGAGAAAGCTGTGTAATGGATATACTTTCGGTATTCAAATCAACGCCAAAAATATTATTTTCCAAAATCTGATGAATCAAATTGTTTTCCTTTTTTTTGACAACCTTTGGCAAAGGCGCATCAAAAATGCTTAATACATTTGTATTTTCTTTTTTAGTTTCTGTTTTTTCTTCTTTTTGTATTTTTTTTCTATCCAAAACTCCTATTTTGAGTGTTTCTATCCATTCATATTCATAAATAAAAAAGTTCAAAACTTGATTGAGAAACGCCCCCGAACCACAGGCAGGGTCAAGCACCGTAACAGTATCTAGCCATTTTTGATAGCCTTCAACTTTTTCGATAAGTTGATTTGTTTGTTTTTCGGTATAATTTTCTATTTCGTCCCAAGAAAGCTGTTCATCAAGAATAGTTAATTCTGTTTTTTTCTGCTGACAAAGTTTGCCTACACTCTCTTCAATGATATATTTTGTAATAGGAATGGGGGTATAAAAAACGCCGTCTTGTTTTCTTTTTCCTATATTTTGAGGTTCTTTTCCAGCTTCAATGGCTTCCAAATCTTCCAAAAGTTCGGTTCTTTTTTGGTCAATTTCATTGAGTGAATGTTCGAAAATATGCCCTAAAACATTGATGTCAATATCGGTTTCGAAATTGTATCGGTTCAATGAATTAAGTAAATTTTCTAAATTTTCATTGTTTGTAAAAATAACAGTATCCAAAATTTTGTCAGGCGCAAAAAGCCCACCATTGTAGCCATAAATGTCGTATTTTTTGCTTTTAAAACCTGTATCAATAAATCGGAAATGGTGTTTTAGTCTGTCATAAAGGGTAATAAAATCTCCTTCTTCTATTCTGCTTTT
The DNA here is from genome assembly GCA_937136415.1 of uncultured Cytophagales bacterium. Taxonomy (GTDB): domain Bacteria; phylum Bacteroidota; class Bacteroidia; order Cytophagales; family Bernardetiaceae; genus Bernardetia. The sequence continues at coordinate 2,542 of CAKZOK010000172.1, forward strand.
CCATTCTGCAATAATTGTTTTTATAAGATTGGGAGGCAAAAGTCCTTTATCTTTAGCAAAACACATAAAAATAAGTCGGTCTAATAATTTTTGTGTTTTTTCGAATAATAAAAGAGGTTTGATTTTTTTGTTTTGACGAGCCAAAGAAATAAAAATAAGTTCTTTTGAGAGTTGATAACGATTATAAAACTCTAGGGTCAGTTCCTCTTCTCTTGCAATAGATTGTTTTTTGAGTTCTAAAGGCAAGCCAGAAAGCAAGTTGTCTTTTTGAAGAAGTGTATAAAGAATGGCAAAATTATCATAATCCAAATTGAACAAATCAAATTCTTCGTGTTCGTAGGCGTTGTCTAAATAAAGTCGTAGAAAACGAAAATTGGAAGTAATTACGTAGCGACAATTTGGGTGCTGTCTTTTGTATCCAAAGGCTTGATTTTCGATGCTTGTCATCAAACGAGTACGCATATCTTTTAGCTCAATGACAGCCAGAACAGTATTCTGAATTGGGTTATTTGTCAAAACTCCTCCATCTGCTTTTTTGCTATCGTTTGGGTTTTTGAGTTCGGTGAGTAGGTCGTGATTTGGGTTTGGAAAAAGGGTATAATCCAATACATTTACAAAAAGGTCTTTCAAAAAGCCCTCTTGATATTGTTCTTCTTTTACTTTACTCAAATTTTGTTGTACAGAAATATCTCCAAAATGCAGCCTAAATTTTTGATAGGCATTTTGAATAGCTTCCGAGTTAGTTTTGGTTTGTTCTCTAACAAAATTTTTGAGTACACTTTTTTGAAAAACTCCCATTTTTTGTAATTTTAAATAAGAAACAGTTTTGAAAATACAGTACACAAATTACAACAGATGAAACAAATTTGAAATTTAGCAAACTATTATATATTATTTTCAAACAATTTCTATAAAAAAACGCATTTACTTTATTTTTAGCAAATGCGTTTCAATTTTGTAATAATTATTTTTTTATTTAGTCTTTTTTTACGATTCCAGCCGTAAGAGTAGCCTCACAAACTAACTTTCCTGCTACATACGCTTGCCCTTTCATTTTGGCAATTCCTCTTCGGATAGGCGCAATAAGTTCGCATTTGAAAACCACTGTATCCCCTGGTAAAACTTTCTGACGGAAACGGCAATTATCAATTCCGATAAAATATGACCAATAATTGTTAGGGTCATCAACTGTATTGAGTACTAAAATTCCTCCTGTTTGTGCCATTGCTTCTACTTGCAAAACACCAGGCATAACTGGGTTTTCTGGAAAATGTCCTTGAAAAAATGGTTCATTCATGGTTACATTTTTTACTCCTACTACTGAAGTTTCATCTAAATAAATAATTTTATCGATGAGCAAAAATGGATAACGATGAGGCAAAATTTTTGAGATTTGATTTACATCTAAAATGGGAGGGTTTTTGGGGTCATACTTTGGAATCTGAACTCCTGATGCTTTCTGAATCTGTTTTTTTATTTTTTTGGCAAAAGCTACATTTGCAGCATGCCCTGGGCGTGCAGCCAAAATTTGAGTCTTTAATGGACGACCAATTAGAGCCAAATCTCCTACCAAATCCAAAAGTTTGTGTCTTGCTGGCTCGTTTTTGTAACGAAGCTCTACATTATTTAGAGTTCCTTCTTTTTTTACTTCAATCTTATCTTTATTAAACATTTTGGCTAGTCTTGCCATTTCTTCGTCCGACAAAACTCTATCTACAATTACGATAGCATTATCAAAATCACCACCTTGGATAAGATTATTATTGTAGAGTGTTTCTAATTCGTGCAAGAAACAAAAAGTACGACAAGAGGCAATTTCTTTTTCAAATTCTGAAAGGTCATTTAGAGCTGCATACTGACTTCCCAAAACAGGCGAATTATAATCTACCATTACAGTAAGTCGGTAGTTGTCTAATGGGAGGGCAGCAATTTCGATATTTTTGTCAGCATCTGTATAATGAATACTGGTATCAATTTCGAAAAAATTACGAGGAACATTTTGTTCTTCTAACCCTGCTTCTTTCAAATGATTGATAAAATCAATAGAGCTTCCGTCCATAATTGGAGGTTCGGGGCCGTCTAATTCAATCATTACATTATCAATTTCTAATCCTACAAGGGCAGCCAAAGTGTGTTCGACAGTATTTACTCGTGCTTCTCCTTTTTCGATGGTTGTTCCTCTTGAAACATCTACTACAAAATCTACATCTGCATCTACGACAGGTCTTCCTTCTATGTCTATTCTACAAAATTTTATTCCATGATTTGGCTTGGCAGGCAAAAAAGTCATGGTAGATTTTACGCCTGTATGCAGACCGATTCCTGAAACAGTAACCGATTTTTGTATTGTGTGTTGATTAGTTTTCATATATGAAGGAACAATTACGAATTACGAATTAAAAATTACGATTGTAAACTACTAATTATCGATTCTAGTAGAAATAATGAGAGAGATTTTGTTTGTTAGTCTTACAAAGGTAAAAACTTCTTTTGAATAATGGTTAGTAATACGAATGGTAAATTAGAAATTGTTAATGATAAATGAATGCGTTTTGACTTTATGTACTAAATCTATGTATTTTTTTTTATCAAATAAAAACTTGGGAGAAAAATATAGCTATCTGTCATTCCCCACCCTAAATTCAAAAAAACGGTATTGTAAATTAATTAAAATTCATTTTTAGGGTAGGAAATGACAGAGTTATGATTTTATTGATGTCCATCTAAAAGAAGGAAAAGAATTAGGAAAGTATGACTATGAAGTAATTGAAATGATTGTAGAGAAGTAGGTTATGCTTTTCAATTATTGACAGCCTTGCGAAAGGACTGTCAAAGTTTGAAAAAAAACGAAAATAAGAAGTTGGATTCCATTAATCACTAATAATTTAAAGCTAATCACTAGAATTAATTTTCCTATCCAATTCATCTACTTTTTTCTTTAGCGTAGATAAATTTTTCATGACTACAAAGTTTTTGATTTGTTGTTGGTGTTCGTTGGCAGGCGAACCCAAAAGCCCACCTCCTTCTTTTTTATAACTTTTAGTTACTCCACTTTGTGCAGCAATGGTTACTTTATCAGCAATTTTGATATGTCCCACTACTCCGACTTGCCCAGCCAAGATACAATTTTTTCCTAATTCAGATGAGCCAGAAACGCCACTTTGTGCAGCAATAACTGTATTTTGTCCTATCTGAACATTATGAGCAATCTGAACCAAATTATCAATTTTGACACCTTTTTTGATGAGTGTAGAACCCATTGTAGCGCAATCAATGGTAGCATTTGCACCAATACTGACATTATCTTCCAAAATCACATTTCCAATTTGAGGAATCGGCTCAAAAGAACCATCTTTTTGAGGCGCAAAACCAAAACCATCACTTCCCAAAACTGCCCCCGAATGAATTACACAGTTTTTTCCAATCTGTGTATTAGAATAGATTTTTACGCCTGCATAGATAATTGTATCATCATCTATTTTGCAATTATCTCCAATATATGAGTTAGGATAAATTTTGACATTATTTCCTATTTTAGTGTTTTCTCCTACATAGCTAAACGCACCCAAATATACATCTTCGCCCAAATCACTTATGCTAGACTGAAACGAAGGTTTTTCGATACCTACTTTTTTCATTTGTGTCATTTGTTGATAAGCTGCTAAAAGTTTTCCAAACGCCGTATAAGCATCAGGAACACGAATAAGTGTTGTAGAAATTGATTTTTTAGCTTCAAAAGTTTCACTTACCAAAACAGCCGTTGCTTCTGTTTCATAAATAAAATTTTCGTATTTTGGATTAGCAAGAAACGCAATCGCACCTGTTTTTCCTTCTTGGATTTTGGCAACAGTATTGATTTTAGCATTTTCATTTCCTTCCACTTTTCCACCTACCAAATTGGCGATAGCTTGTGTAGTTAATTCCATATGTTATGTATTATTTCCCTCTGCGTATTCAGACCCTAAGGGTTTTTGAAAACCCTTAGGGTCTAGTTATTTAGTTAGTTATATTTTCTTTGCTTTTTGCCAATAATTTTCCATTTCGGCTAAAGTCATATTTTCTAATTTTTTTCCGTCTTTGTGTGCTTCTGTTTCCAAAAACTCAAAACGACTTATAAACTTACGGTTTGTCTTTTCAAGTGCATTTTCAGGATTTATTCCCAAAAAACGAGCATAATTAATCATCGAAAAAAGCAAATCTCCAAATTCATTTTCAGCTTCTTCTTGATTGCTTACTTTGTGCTTTGTTTCATCAGAAGTATTTATATGTTCGAATAATTCGGCTTCTTCTTCTTTTACTTTTTCCCACACATCACTTGCCTTATCCCAGTCAAAACCCACTCCACGAGCTTTTTCTTGAATACGAATAGCTTTTACAAGCGCAGGCATAGACTTGGGAACGCCCTCAAAAAGGCTTTTATTTTTTGAAACAGAATTATTTGAACTACTTTTTTCTTGTAACTTAATTCTTTCCCAGTTTTGTTTTACCTCTGTTTCTGTTTCTGCAATAATATTGCTATAAATGTGAGGGTGTCTATGAATCAATTTTTCACAAACCGAGTTCAAAACATCTGTAATATCAAAATCATTGGTTTCGGAGGCAATCTTCGCATAAAAAACAATATGCAATATCAAATCACCCAATTCTTTTTTTATTTCTTGTTTTGTATTAGGATTATCTTTTGACAAAATTGCGTCTGAAAGCTCATATACCTCCTCAATGGTTAGATAACGTAACGATTCTAAGGTTTGCTTTTTGTCCCAAGGACAATTTTGGCGTAAGTCGTCCATCACAAAAAGCAGTCGTTGGAATGCCTTTGTAGGTTCGCTTTGGGTTTCTTTTACCCTTTTTAGAAGAGATTCTGATTTAGTTTTTTGCAAGAGAAGTATTCAAAAGGAATTAAAATTACTAAACATTAATTAATAGCTTGCCTGTCTTAGTTGTAACTAATATTTTAAGTTATTATAATGTTGCTTTAGTGATTCGCAATTTTTAATTCATAATTCGTAATTAATTTAGACAAATTTCTTAAAAAAAATTGGATTGACAAAAGATAGCTAATTATTCCTTATCTTTCTGAAAAGAAATCAAAAATAAATAGCCATTTTTTTGCAAAATACAATTTTTAAACAAATCTTTGTATATGTAGCTGATACTTTCTTAGTGTCAGAATAAAAAATAAGAGAAAAATACAGATTTTTTAAAGAAAGAACAGTTGGAAACTATTCACTACAAAAATATTATGACTGCTGATAATCAAGAACTTAGAAATAAAATAGAAAAGGTTTATACCGAAATGGGAAAAGTTGTCGTTGGGCAACGTTATATGGTAAACCGTCTTTTAATTGGACTTTTCACGCAAGGACACGTGCTTTTGGAGGGCGTACCAGGGCTTGCCAAAACACTGACAGTCAATACATTGGCTAAAGTTTTGGATTTGGGTTTTCAGCGTATTCAATTTACGCCAGACCTTTTGCCTGCTGACCTTATCGGAACGATGATTTATAACCAAACAAAAGGCGAATTTGAAGTCAAGAAAGGTCCTATTTTTTCAAATATTATTCTTGCCGATGAGATAAACCGTTCTCCTGCCAAAGTACAGGCTGCACTTTTGGAGGCAATGCAAGAAAGACAAGTAACGATTGGAGAAACTACTTTTAAGTTGGATAAGCCATTTTTGGTGCTTGCAACACAGAATCCAGTCGACCAAGAGGGAACATATCCACTTCCAGAAGCACAAGTAGATCGCTTTATGATGAAGGTTTTTATTACTTATCCTGATAAAAAATCTGAATTAGAAATTATGCGTCGTATGGCAAACATCAATTATAAAGAAGAGGCACAACCTGTTCTTTCTAGTGAAGAAGTTTTTGCTATTCGTGAGGCAATTAATCAAGTAAAAATGAACGAACAACTTGAAGAATATGTTGTTGAATTGATTTTTGCAAGTCGTTTTCCAAAGGATTTTGGTTTGAAAGAAGAGGCAAAATATGTTCAGTTTGGGGTTTCGCCTCGTGCTGGTATTGCGCTTAATCGTGCTGCAAAAGCAATGGCATTTATGGAAGGTAGAGATTATGTTATTCCAGAAGACATAAAGGAAGTAATATATGATATTTTTGGACACCGTATTATCCTTAATTTTGAAGCCGAAGCCGAAGGAATTACGACAAGAAATATTATTGATGGAATTTTGCAAAAAGTAGCTATTAATAAAGTGTAGAAATAATTATAATCTAAAGATTTTGAATAGAAAACTTTGATATAATTCTATAATTTGATGAGAATATTATAGAACACAAAACCCTTATTTCTTTTTTTGGAATAAGGGTTTTTTTAGTGTCACACAGAATATGGATAAAATAGCTATTCTTAAACAACTTCATCAAAAAATATTAATTTGCACCATTAGGGCGCACAAGTCTATATTTTTCCAAATTACTTCTCTGTCCTGTTTGAAGTTCTAAATAAACTTCAAAATCAAGATAATTGGCTTCTGCAAAACGAATACTTTGTCTATATAAAAAACTGTCAAAATCATTTTGAAAGATAATTTTTCTTCCATCTGTACCAAAAGAAGTTACTGAAAAAGAATCACTTCCTCCACTATCTGTAATTACTTTTACTCTCAAAATAGCATTATTAGTAACGATATTTTGTGGGTCAATCACTTCAAACTCTTTCTGAAAAAGTGTACGATTTGCACCTGTGTTGGAAGGGATTGTATTTAGCCCATCAGGAATAGTAACCGTCAAATAATTGATAAAAAAAGTAGGTTCTTTTACCGTAAAACGAATTTTGAAAGTAAATGGGTTTTCGTCTGGGTCATTGCTCGGAATACTAATTACTGCTCTATTTTCGCCCAAAGTAGAAGCTGTAAAACGAACAAAAAAGCGAGTTTTTTCATTTGTTTCTAAATTATTTGTTGTTGTATTTGAAATCTCAAAGTTAGAATTATTGCTTGTAATGGCAGAAAAATTGAGTGGTGCATTTCCTTGATTTTCAATTTCAAATTCAAAAACTTTTTGAAAACCTCTTTCCAAATTTCCTCCTTCTATATACTCAAATCCATTTTGTATTTCTGTATTATTTCCATTTTTATAAAAAAGAGTAATATCTGGCGCAGGTGCAGGATTTGGGTTTGCAGTTATTTTGAAAAGATAAGGGTTTTCTTCATTATCTGGGTCGTTGTTCTGAATCCTTATTTGAGTAGAATAATTTTGCTCTGTTGTTGGATTGAATATAACTTTAAAAGTAGTTTCTTGATTAGGCAAAAGTTCATTTTGTATTACATTTTGTATTTCAAAATCTGTTGTGTTAGAAATAATATTTGAAATAATGAGCTTTGCTTCTCCTTCATTTTTAATCCTAAAAATGGTTTCATAACGCTGTCCTATTTCTGTATTTTCAAGATTATAAATTCCTGTTTGAGAGGGAATAAAAATAGATTCATGATAAACTTTTATGTCTGGAAATTGTGGCGTAGGTGGTGGATTTACAATTATTTTGATAAAAAATATAAAAATGGGTTGTTTCCAATCATTCGAAAAAATGCTAATCGGAATTTGATATTCTCCCACATTTAATCCTTCAAAATTTATTTTGAAAGAATCATTTTCATTAGTTTCAAATTTATTTTTTAGAGGCTGTATAATTTCAAAATTAATTACAGAATCTATATTAATTGATTCTATTTCAGCAATTTTGAGAATATTTCCTCCTTTATTTTCTATCAAAAAAGATAAGTCAAAATCTGTTTGTGCTTCTATTTCATAGCTCAAAATCTGATTTTCTATAACTTGATTTTTTGCAGGAATCTGTATTTCATTTTGCAAAGCATAAACTTCTAACTTCGGACAAAGAAGCTCATCATCATCTTGGCAACTTATCAAAAATAGGCTAAAAAGTAAGGCTAAAAAAGGTAGAAAATATTTTTTTTTTGAAAGAATGGAGCGCATAACATTTTATTTTTGATTACAACTATTTGATGTCTTACAAATACTTAAAAGCAATTCTAAGGAAAAGAGTTTGGTAACAGCTTGAGAAAATTAATTTAGGTGAAACAACATTTTTTCAAAATTTTTCGTTAATATTAACCAAATGTTACTAAATTGTTAATACATTTAATTATTTAATCCCTGTTTACTTTGGAAATTATTTTGCAATCTTTATCAAAGACTCTATTTGAGATTTCTTGATAGATTCATTTCTCCGATTACCTTTTTAATTTTATTGCTTTGAAACACTCTAAACACACATTTTCGTCTAGTCTATATTTTAATTCTAAATTAATGACTACATTTTTTTTTAAGAAAAGCAATTTGTTCTTTGTTCTTCATTTGTTCATATTGTCTATTTTTATCTTTTCATCTGGTTTTGTTCTTGCTTCTTCTTCGGTTTCTTCCTTTTCTCATAATGAACAAAAAATGACTTCCAAATTATCTGATTTTTTGGATTCTCATGATGCCATTACCCCAGAAATGAAAGAGTTGGCAATTCAGAAAGTTATAAATTTTAATACAAATTTTAAGATTAATTCTGATAATGAAGCCAAAACAATAAGGCGTTTGTTTTTTGCTATTCAAGAAAATTTTTTGAAAGAATATGTTTTGTATTCTAGTTTTTTTGAAACGCTTGATGAAGGGAAGTTTGATTGTCTGACTGGTTCTGCTTTATATGCAATTTTTTTGGAAGAGATAAAACAAAAAGGAAATTTTGATTATCATTATCATATTGTACAAATGCCTACTCATGTTTTTATTAAAATAGAGTTGTCAGATAAGCGCAAAGTTATTTTTGAAAGCACAAATAGAGAGAAGGGTTTTATTACAACAGAGAAGGGAATTGAGTTTTTTTTGGAAGAACAAGCTCATAAAGCAGAAAAAGAAACACGAGGAAAAAATATTGTTTTGCTAGATAATCACAAACTTAACAATTTGGTAACATTAAAAAGTATTTCTGCCCTACTTTATTTTAACCAAGGGGTTTCGTTTTTTAACCAAAGAAAATTTGGAAAATCTCTTATAATGGCTAAAAATGCTTTTTTTTATCAAAAAAACAAAGCATTTTATAATTTGATTACTATTTCTTTACAGGAATTATTAAAAAATAATTTAATTTCTGAAAATGAATATATTTCAAATAAAAAAGATATAGTATTTTTAGATTAATTATTTACATTATATACTTTTCAATAGATTAGGTATCTTCTTAAAAATCAAGAAATTGAATATTGATTATTCTTAATTTGTTAACAATACTGAAACGAAAAGATTGATAGGTCTGCCTTACCTTTGTAGAAACTTAAATCAAAACTTCTAACTATTCTAGTAGGAGTTACATTAATTTTACTTATTTAGCAAACCTTTTACAATCTTATGATGAAGCATTACATCTTAAGCCTTATTGCTTTGGTATTTGCTTGTTCGGTAGCATTCAATTCCTACGGACAAGGTTCTACAACAGCAGCCCTTAGTGGTATCATTAAAGACAAAAATGGAGAAGAGCTTCCAGGCGCAACTGTTTTGGCAGTACATACTCCAACAGGTTCACAGTTTGGAACTGTAACTTCTCTCAATGGTAATTATTCTATTCGTAATATGAATGTTGGTGGTCCTTATACGATTACTGTACAATATATTGGATACGAAGACAACAAGAAAGAAAACGTATATCTTTCTCTTGGACAAACTCTTAACCTTAACTTTTCATTAGAAGAGCAAGCAAGTGAGCTTGAAGTAGTTACTGTAACAAGCCAAAGAGCAATTATTGACGGCGAAAAAACAGGTGCAGGTACAGTTATTTCTACCGAAACAATAGACAATATGCCTACTGCTTCTCGTAATTTGGGTGATTATCTTCGTGTTACTCCTCAAGCTACTGTAACAGAAGGAAACGATGGTCCTGAAATTTCTGTTGCAGGTCAGAACAACCGTTTCAACTCTATCTTTATTGATGGTGCTGTTAGTAATGATGTTTTTGGTCTTTCTGCTAGTGGTACAAATGGTGGACAAACAGGTATTTCTCCAATTAGCCCTGATGCAATTTCACAAATTGAAGTAGTGGTTGCTCCTTATGATGTTACTTTGGGTAACTTTACTGGTGGTGGTGTAAATGCTGTTACTCGTAGTGGAACAAACAAATTTACAGGTTCTGCGTATTGGTTTACTCGTAATGAGAGCCTTGCAGGAAAAACTCCAACAGATACTGAAGGTGTTGAACGCAAAAAATTGAACGATTTTAAGAGTAATACATTTGGTTTCCGTTTGGGAGGTCCAATTGTTAAAAACAAATTATTTTTCTTTGTTAATGCAGAGATGCAAAAAGACGAGCAATCGCAGCCTTTCCCATTTGAGTCATTTCGTGGAGATGCTACTCAAGCAGATGTTGATCAGTTAGTAAATTATGTTTCAAGCACTTATGGTTATGATTTGGGTGGTTATTTAGACAATGGGCGTACAAGAGATGCCAACAAAGTATTAGCAAAAATTGATTGGAATATTAGCCAAAAACACAAATTGTCTTTGCGCCATAGTTATTCTTTCGGTGAAGAATTAGAAGGTAATGCTAGTAATCCTAGTAATATCAATTTCTTGACAGGTTCAGAGCTTTTCCCTTCTAGCACAAACTCTACTACATTAGAATTAAAGAGTAATCTTAATGCTAATATGTCTAACAAATTAATTGTTGGTTATACTGCAGTTCGTGATGACCGTAATTTTCAAGGCAATCCATTCCCTAGAGTACAAATTCAAGACGGACGTAATAATATCAACTTTGGTTCAGAGCCTTTCTCTATCGGAAACGAACTTAATCAAGATGTATTTATCTTAACAAATAACTTTACTATCTTCAAAGATAAGCATACAATTACATTGGGTACTCACAATGAGTTTTATTCTATTTATAACCTTTTCCTTCGTGAAAACTATGGTGTTTATAGATTTGGTAGCTTAGACGATTTTTATAACAACAACCCTAATCGTTATGTACGTTCTTATGCACTTCTTCCAGGCTTAGATGCACAACAAGGCGATGATGCTAAAGATGTAGCTGGTGAGTTTTCTGCTGCTCAACTTGGTTTTTATGTGCAAGATGAATATACAGCAACTGACAAACTTACTCTTACTGGAGGACTTCGTATAGACATTCCTTTATTCTTTGATAAGCCAACTGCAAACGCAGACTTCAATGCAAATGCTCTTCCTGAAATGCTTCAAACTTGGGCACCTGATGTAAGTGTTTCTTCTGGTAGTATTCCTTCTGGAAATGTTCTTTTCTCTCCTCGTTTTGGTTTCAATTATGATGTAAAAGGCGACCGTTCTGTTCAGGTTCGTGGTGGTCTTGGTTTGTTTACAGGTCGTATTCCTTTTGTTTGGCCTGGTGGAGCTTTTACAAACAATGGCGTATTTATAGCTAGTGTATTCAAAAGCAACCCTGAAATCGTGAATAGCGCAGGTGATACAGTTGCACTTCCTTTCAATCCAAATCCATTTGACCAATATACAGGTGGAGATATTTTGGGAGCAAGAGAAGGCGCAAGTCAGATTGACCTTTTTGCAGATGATTTTAAATATTCTCAAGTATTCCGTACTAGTTTGGCTGTTGATACAAAACTTCCTTATGGTTTGGTAGGTACTTTAGAAGGTATTTATACAAAAAACATCAACCAAATTTTGTATCGTAATATCAACGTAGCTGCACCAGTAGGAAATGTTAATACTTCTTATGGAGATAACCGTCCTGTTTATGATGGCGCAATTACTCGTGATTATGACCGTGTACTTTTGGCAACTAATACAAATGAAGGATATTCATATAATATTACTGCTCAAATCCAAAAACCATTCTCTGGTAGAAAAATGGATTTTTCTGCAAATGTAGCCTACACATATGGTCGTTCTACATCAGTGCTTGATGGAACTTCTTCTCAAAACTCTTCTAACTGGAGAAATACATACGTAACAGACAGAAATAACTTAGAGCTTAGTCGTTCTAACTTTGACCCAGGACACCGTATCAATGCGTTTATCTCTGGAAAAGCTACTTATGGTGGTTTTGCTGCTACTACACTTTCTCTTTTCTACAACGGACAATCTGGAAGACCATTCTCTTATGTATATGCTGGTGGTATCCAAGGTAATGACCGTTCTGGACGTGATTATAACAACTTAATTTTCATTCCTGAAAATCAAAGTCAGATTAATTTGATTGATGCTACAGATAGAAGTGGAAACATAACAGCTACTGCTGCAGAACAGTGGGCTGCGCTTGATGCTTTCATCGAAAACGATGACTACTTGAGCAAAAACCGTGGTGGATATTCAGAACGCAACGGACCACGCCTTCCTTTTGAGTCTATTCTTGATTTAAAATTAGTACAAGATTTCTTTATCACTACTGGTACTGGAAGCCGTAACCAACTTCAAGTTACTTTTGACATCTTCAACTTCTCAAACTTCTTGAATAAAGATTGGGGTCGTCGTCGTTCAATGCCTTTCGGTAGTTATGCTGCTATTGATTTTGAAGGTTTTGTAGATGAAGATAATGGCGATTTTACTCCTCAATTTACTTTTGATGATGGTGGTTCTGCTAAAGAAGTTTCTCAAATTAGAGATACTGGATTCTATAGCTCACGTTGGCAAATGCAAATTGGTGTACGTTATATTTTCAAATAATCTTTGATAAAATAACAACGTCAATTTTTAATAAATAAATAAAAACCCTTTCAGAAAATTTTCTGAAAGGGTTTTTTGATGCCTTATTTTTTTAAAAAACATAAAAAAACAGCACTACTTCTTTATAGAAACCAATATCTATACAAATTCTCATCGAAAAATCTTTTTATTGATTAGCTTTTTGATTATCTTTCCAAAATAATTATTAGTGTAAAATGATTAATTATAAATCAAAAAAGAATAGCATTTACATAAAAGTATCTCAAATTTATTTATATTACAGACTATTTTCAAAAAGATTAAAATTTATCTGTATTATTTACTAATCATTACTTCATTAAAAAATTAATCACTATTTAAGTGTTTATGTGGAAACTCAATACTATTGGCAAGCGTGTCTTGGCTGGTAATCTTATCATTATTATTGTTGCTTTACTTAGCTCTTCACTAAGTCTGGTTATGCTCACTCGTAGCCAAAGTATGCTTCATCAATCCTTCTCCGTCATTACTCCTTCGGTAGAGGCTATTAATGATTTGCTTTTGCTTGTAACACGTTCAAAGATGTATATCACTAACTGGATTCATCTGCCTGATAATATCGACGACAAAGAAGATTTGATTTTACTACATAATGAACAATTTCCCGAAGTAAAAGATAAAATAAGTATTCTAAAAAGAGATTGGCAAAACAGAGAAAATGTATATCGTGTAGATTCTATTATTATTGCCTTTGATGATATTCTTCAAACAGAACAGGAGGTAATGAATATTCTCAATCGCTCGGAAGATTATAGTGACGGAAATAAAAGAGATAAAGCAATTCGATTGATTAATGAGATGATTATTCCTAATAGCAATATACTCATCAAAAACTTAGAAGCCTTAGAGGCAAGCAAACTCAAAGAAAAACAAACTGATGGAAACTCTGTCGAAAATTCATTAAATTGGTTATACAGAATTATCCTTATCTTAGGACTCACAACATTTACAGTCGGAACGGTTGCAAGTATTGTATCTATGAGAATTGTATCCAAACCAATCCAAAAACTCAATCAAATATTAGCGCAACTAGCAAGGGGGTCTATTCCCAATTCTGATTTTGAAATAAAAATAGGCAATCACGAAATTGGACAAATGACACTCTCATTACAAGAGCTTATCAAAAGCCTCAAAAATACATCTGAATTTGCTCGTAAAATAGGAAGTGGAAAGTACAATAGTGCATTCGATGTATTAGGAGAAAATGATATTCTCGGAAATGCCTTATTAGATATGCGTAATAGCTTGTCAAAAGTAGCAGAAGAAGACCGTCGAAGAGCATGGATAACAGAAGGAGTAGCGCAATTTGGAGATATTCTAAGAGCTAATTATAATGATACAGAAGAGTTTGCTGCTGCTATCATACAACGTCTGGTCAAATACACAGAAGCAAATCAAGGAGGTGTATTTGTAATTTCTGAAACCGTAGATTTAGAAGGCGAATTTATGTATCTAGCTGCTGCTTATGCGTGGGATAAACCCAAACATATAGAGAAAAAAGTCCGAAAAGGCGAAGGTTTGACAGGGCAAGCATGGCAAGAAGGAGAAACAATATTTTTATCTTATATTCCTGATGATTATATTCATATTACCTCAGGGCTTGGAAGCACAAACCCATCTTCAATTTTACTTGTACCTTTGAGATATAATGAAAAATTATATGGAGTAGTCGAACTGGCATTTTTCAACTCTCCAGAAGCCTACAAAATAGAATTTGTCGAAAAAATTGTTGAAAGTTTTACTTCTACACTATCATCAGTCAGAATTAATCAACGCACTCAAATTCTTTTGAAAGAATCTCAAGAAATGACCGAACAGATGCGCTCACAAGAAGAAGAAATGCGTCAAAACGTCGAAGAGCTACAAGCAACACAAGAAATGGTAGAAAGAAAGAGTAAGGAATTAGAAAACCAACTCAATGCCATTAATCAAGCTGCTGCTATGATAGAGCTGAATCCTAGAGGAATGATTACTGATATAAATCAACTTTATCTAAAAATATCTGGTTATACAAAAGAAGAAATAAAAGGGCAACCTCATACAGTTTTATTGAAAAAAGGATACGAAACATCTAATAAATACATGCAGTTGTGGGAAAATCTTACACAAGGAATAATTGTAGAAGGAGAATTCGAACGCCAAACAAAAGATAAATCCTCTTTTTGGCTGCGTGCTACTTATTATCCTGTAATGGACGATTACAAAAATTTAGAACGAGTTATTCATATTGCAACTGATATTACGGCACAAAAATTACAAGCCATACAGTTGGAAGAAACACTAGAAGAACAGGCAGAAACTGTCGAACAAATGCGTATGCAAGAAGATGTAATGCAGCAAGCAATGGAACAAATGCAACAAACTCAATTAGAGATAGAAAAAAGAGAAGTTTTATTGGCTGATGCACATAAAGAACAAGAACAATACATCAAACAAATGAACTCTCAAGAAGAAATGATGGCAATGAGTATGGAAGAAATGAATAATTCTATTGAAGTTCTATCCAAAGAAAAAGAAGAAGTAGAGCAAAAATTACTAATTTTTCAAAAAAAAGTAGATGAGTTAGAGAATAAAAACAAGTAGAATTTAATACCCAAAAGTTGCAGCAAAATACTGCAACTCAATAAAATCAAAAGAAGAATATTATTTTTCAAGTAAATTATTACTCCCATCTTCATCAACAACTTTTACAGAAACCATATTGCTAATTACAGAAAGCAAAACATAAAGCAAAATAACTAAAGGAATACCCAAAAACTGTAAAAAAACCAATAAAAGAACACTTGAAAGAAGAAAAATATAACGAATTTCATTGCTCTTAAAAGCAAAAGATTTGAATTTTAAAGCAAAAAGTGGAAGCTCTGCCACCAAAAGCAAACTCATCACGATAGCCAAAACAGAAAGCAAAATAGGATTTAGAATAATCTCTGAATAAGTAGGATTATGAAGCAAAATAAGAGGAATAGAACCAATTAAAATTGCATTTGCAGGAGTAGGAACGCCAATAAAAGAATCTGACTGGCGAGTATCTACATTGAATTTTGCTAGGCGCAATGCTGAAAAAACTGCAATCAAAAGTGCAACATAAGGCAAATAAGAATCCATTGCTGTCGGAATTTGTCCATCAATTAAGCCTTCTGTTACTTTTTCCAAACTTGCCTTTATCATAAGATGATATAAAATAAAAGCTGGCAAGACACCAAAGGTTACACAATCTGCCAAAGAATCTAATTCTTTTCCAATAGGCGAACTTACCTTCAACATTCTTGCTACAAAACCATCTAAAAAATCAAAAATGGCAGCAATTCCGATACAATAAGCAGCAATATCAAGGGAGTTTTTGAAGCTAAAAATAATACCGATACAGCCAAAAAATAAATTGCAACATGTCAAGAAATTAGGAATATGTTTTTTCATTCGGATTGTTTTTTGTTTAATATGCAGGTAGGTCGCTCGTAAGGACACCATGTCTGTCAGATTATGAGGTTGCTCGTGAGGACATGAGCAACGATTGTTTTTTTTTAATTAGTAATCCAATTTTTAGAATAAAAATTAACTTTACAGTTGCTCGTGTCCTCACGAGCAACATTATCAAAAAAATAAAAATGATAAAAAAAATAAAAATACAAATTCTGTTTTTGATTAGTTTCTTTATTTTAGAATCTTCTTCAAGATACAATACAATTTCTGCACAAGTATTTTTGCCTGTTGATTTGATTGAAAAATCTGATGGCAAACTGCCTGTTCATTCTATTTTCATAGGCGAAGATAATCATAAATGGATAGGAACAGAAAACGGAGTCTATCAAATTGAAGAAGTAACCGAAGAAGCTCTCGTGAATGCAAACGAATTTTTGCCAAAAAAATCTATTTTACAAATTAAAAAGCACCTAAATAATAAACTTTGGTTTATAACTTATGCAAATGAAATAATTATTTTGGATACCAAAACTAATCAACAAGAAAAACAGAATTTTGGTTTTTTGAAAGGTAAAATAATTAGTAATTTGATTTTCTCAAACAATTCAAAAACAGTTTGGGTAGCCAGTAGAGGAAATGGAGTATGGAAAAAATCGATTAACCAAAACTCAAAACCCACAAAAATAGAAGTAGAAAAAAACAATGAAAATATTAATGATATAATTTTCTTTGATGGCAAATTGTGGGCTGCTACCGAAACAGGACTTTATTACACAAAAAATATTTCTATAAATGATAAAAAACACAAATTCAAATCTGTTTCTGATTTTACAAAGGCAAGCAAAATGAGAGTTTATAAAAACCAATTATGGGTATTAGGGTTTGATAAAAAAGACAAAGGAACTCTGAAATCTACAAAAGACGGCAAAAAGTGGACAAGCTATTCTCTTTCAAAATCCTTTGAATATCAAGTGCCAAATATCATGAATTTTGATAGCAAAGGAAATCTTTGGGTGGCTGCTGATAGAGTAGCAAAATTTGAAATGTTGGGAAACAAAAAATGGACAGAATTTGGAGAAAAACAAGGTTTTCAGAGCAGGTCTGCGCTTTCTTTGGCTATCGATGAAAATGATAATATTTGGGTCGGAACGGAAGGAAGAGGACTTTTTGTGAGAGTAAATTATCCAGAAAAACTAACAGCAAAGCAAAAAAATCAAGATACAAAACAAGAAATTGATACAATTACGGATTTAGAAGAATTAAGAAAAGAAAAAAATCTATCAGAATTATTAAATACAGAAAAAATAGAAACCATCAAAGGAAAAAAATTACGCTTAAAAGTACAATTCAGAACAGCAAAAGCCGATATTTTACCCGAATTTGAAAAAGAATTGAATGATTTGGTTTCCTTTATGAACAAAAATAAAGAACTAAGAATACTCGTACAAGGACATACTGCACCAGTCGGAAATGCTCAAAAAAATCAAGAATTATCTGAAAAAAGAGCATCAGAAGTAAGAAATTATTTAATCAAAAAAGGAATAAGCCAAAACAGAATCCGAACGGTAGGTTATGGAGGCACACGCCCAATTTCAACAAACCGAGAAGAAATGAAGGAAAATAGAAGAGTAGAAGTTATCTTTGTAGATTAATTCTGTAACCATCAACGAGGTATAAAGCTGTCGTTGAAGTTTTTATTAGTTTAAAATCTCAAAAAATGCCTTTCCAACTCCCAAAAAACGAAACTTTACAAGGAAAATGGACTTTCCATTACCTTTCGCCACAACAAAATAAATACAATGGCGTACTTTATCTAACAAAAAATAACCTTTATTTTCAAGGAAATTTTCAGATAGAAAACCTTAGTGTAAGTGCTATTGAGGGTGGTTTTGTGATTCCTCTAAATGAAATTAATGCAATGGCTTCTCAAAAAGTAATGTTACTTTTTAATCAACTTCATATCCAAATGAAAGATAAAGAAGTGCATATTTTTGATAGAGGTGTTTTGCCTGTCGGTGGTGTGATAAAGAAAATTAATAAACAGAAGGGGAAGTAAAAACATAAAACTTTTACTAAGTGTTTTTCGTACACTAAGATAATTTTATTATATTTGTAACACAACATTCAAAATTATCTATCAAAATCATTTTTTATGAAAATCACTAGAAACCTATATAGTAGTAACCTTACTTTACTGACCGATTTATATCAACTCACCATGGCGCATGGCTATTGGAAAGCTGGAATGACAGACAGAGAGGCTGTTTTTAATTTATTTTTTCGTCGTAATCCATTCAAAGGAGGCTATGCTATCGCTTGTGGATTGAGTTATGTTATTGACTTTTTAGAAAACTTCAATATTTCCGATGAAGATGTAGCCTATCTTTCTACATTAAAAGGAAATGACAATAAACCACTTTTTGACCCCAAATTTTTAGATTATTTGCAGCAGCTTGACTTTACTTGTGATGTAGATGCAGTAGAAGAAGGCTCGGTAGTTTTTCCACAAGAGCCACTTATTCGTATCAAAGGCTCGCTTATTCAGTGCCAAATATTAGAAACTTTACTTCTAAATATGGTAAACTTTCAAACATTGATTGCTACCAAATCTTCACGTATTTGCTTGGCTGCAAAAGGGGAAGATGTTTTGGAGTTTGGGCTTCGAAGAGCGCAAGGAATTGATGGTGGTTTGGCTGCTAGTCGTGCTGCTTATATTGGTGGTTGTGTGGGTACTTCGAATGTTTTGGCTGGAAAACTTTTTGGTATTCCTGTGAAGGGAACGCACGCTCATAGTTGGGTTATGTCTTTCGAATCCGAAATTGAAGCCTTCGAAACCTATGCCGAAGGATTGCCAAATAATTGTGTGTTTTTGGTAGATACTTATGATACCATTGAGGGCGTAAAAAATGCTATCAAAATGGGAAATAAACTCAAAGAAAAAGGCTATAAATTTGCAGGAATACGTTTGGATTCTGGCGACCTTGCTTATTTGAGTACAAAGGCTAGAAAAATGCTAGATACAGCAGGTTTTACAGAAACGTCTATTGTGGCGAGTAATGATTTGGACGAACATATTATTGATAGTTTGAAACAGCAAGATGCAAAAATAAATGTTTGGGGAGTGGGTACAAAAATGGTTACTGCCTACGACCAACCAGCCTTGGGAGGAGTCTATAAATTGTCAGCTCTTCGAAATAAAGAAAATACAGCGTGGGATTATAAGGTAAAATTGTCTGAACAAGCCATCAAAATCTCTACTCCCGGTATTCAGCAAGTACGTCGTTTTTATGCAAATGGTGAGTGTATTGGAGATGCTATTTTTGATGAAGAAAATAAGCCAAATTCTGATAATTGGATAATCATTGACCCAATGGATATGACTCGTCGTAAAAAAATGAAAAGTATAAAAGGACAGTACAAAGACCTTTTGAAGCCTATTTTTGTAAATGGAAAAAGAGTGTACGAAAAGCCAGAACTAGAAACTATTCGTACAAAAGTGCAGGACGAACTCAAAACACTTCACAGAAGTATCAAACGTTTTACCAACCCTCACTCTTACCCTGTTGGATTAGAAAAAGAATTGTATGATTTGAAAACTGACCTTATTTTGAAATTGAGAGAAGTAGAATAGTCTAGCGAAAAGCTAGGGACAAGAGGAGAGGAAATGAGAATTACAAATGAAATTATTTTTTGATTTTATTCCCAACTCGCTCTTATTCAAAAAAATAACTCTTCAATTCAGCCATCGAATTTATATTAAACTGGGTAGTAATAAAACCAAAAATTACTGCCCATAAAATAGCACTCCAAAGCATATGAAAAAAAATACGCTGCTTTTTTTCTCCAAAAGAAACAGCAATAAGAGTTCCTGCAATAGGAGAAAAAAGCAAAGGTGTCATAAAAGCAACACCAATAATCCCATATTTTCGCCATATTCTGACCATTCTACGGCTGCGCTTCGAAAATATCTTTCTTCTTTTACGAAAAATAATAAAAAACCAATTTCGTATAGCAATTCCAAAATAAGTGAAAATAATTACGCTAGTCATCATGCCCAACACCGTAACTATCAAAATCTCTAAAAACGAAAAACCTCGCAAAGCACCACCCAAACACCCAAAAATAAATTTGAACATGCTTATCGCAAAAACTACTAAATAATCAATGAAGCGTTGCATAAAGACAAAATAAAATCTGCTAAGATGATTGTTTTCAAAAAAATAAATTTATAATAATTGATTAAATTGCACTTTGTTTTTGATATAATTTAATCAAAATATATTTCTAATTTCTAATAACAAAAATATGTATAAAACTACTATACACAAGATTGTACTTTCAATTTTGTTTCTCATTTTTTCATCTTCTCTTCTCCAAGCACAAAAAAAAGATAGTTTATTGACCAATTATTCAAAATATATCGATGAAGCAGATATGAAAAAACATCTTTCTATTTTGGCTTCCGATGAATATGAAGGAAGAGAAACTGGAACAGAAGGAAACCGAAAAGCAGCCGAGTATATTGCTAATCATTTTAAGTCATTAGGATTACCAAAAGTTGGAGATGATAATTCTTATTATCAAAATGTAATGTTCACTTGGACAAAATGGGAGGAAGCAAGTTTGGAAGTAAATGGTGAAAAATTTAGACACCTGTGGGAGTTTTTATCTTTTCCTTCTCGCAATGGAGAAATGCCAATGGTGCAAATTGATGAAGTAGTTTTTTTAGGTTACGGAATCGATGATAAAAAATATAGTGACTATGGGAGAAAGAATTTGAAAGGAAAAACTATCATGATTTATAAAGGGGAGCCGATGAATAAAAAAGGAAATTCTCGAATCACAGGAACTACAGCACCTTCGGAGTGGACGACGAATTGGGAAATGAAATTGAAAAAGGCGCATGAAAAAGGCGTGAAGACAGTTTTGTTTATCGAGAATAATTTGCAAAAAGAAATTAGCGAAAACCGCAGATTTCTAGTTGGGGCAAAAATGACTT
>CAKZOK010000173.1 GCA_937136415.1 uncultured Cytophagales bacterium
CAAATTCAACTCTCAAAGTTAAAAACTAGCTTGATTTGCTTTAAATGAGTACAATTTTTTTTCGTGCGTTTGCCCTAGAGTTATTTTAAAA
Source organism: uncultured Cytophagales bacterium (assembly GCA_937136415.1). Classification (GTDB taxonomy): domain Bacteria; phylum Bacteroidota; class Bacteroidia; order Cytophagales; family Bernardetiaceae; genus Bernardetia. The sequence goes on from CAKZOK010000173.1 coordinate 92, forward strand.
CTACTGACAAAATTTTATAAACGTATCCTGCATTTCTCTATAAAAATGTATTTTTGTAGGATAGCTTAAAATATTATCACAGTTATGCTTTTCAAGAAAAAATACCTAAAACTACTTAACATAATTTGTAATAAATTTTACTATTTAAAATAGCAGAATAAATAAGAAGAATATAAAAAATGGCAAAAGCATTTGGAAAAACGTGGTGGGGACAAAAATGGTTAGAAGCCTTTGCAGATATAGACGACACAGGCAGACTCACAAGAGGAAAAACATACGCAAGAAATGGCTCAATTTCTAATAAAAAAATTAGAGGAACAGCCATTGAGGCAAGAATAAAAGGCAGCCGAGCCTCATCTTATTCTACCAACGTAGAAATGAAAGCCTTCGATGAAACTGACAAAAAAATAATCTTAGAACTCTTACAAAAAAAACCAGAACTTTGGCAACAGCTTACACAAAGACAGTTGCCCAGAGAACTTTTTGAGTTTTTAGAGAAAGAAGACATCAACCTTTTTCCCAAACGTTGGAGAGATTTTAGAGCAGGTTGTTCCTGTCCAGATTTTGCAATGCCGTGCAAACATATTGCTGCGCTGATTTATTCTTTTTCAGAAGAAATTGATGCAAATCCATTTCTTATTTTCTTATTGCACGACTTTGATTTGCTTTCTTATATTGAAGAAAATGCCCAAAAACAAAAAATGGCTTCTATCCCAAAATGGGAAGAAAAATGGCTTTTGTTAGATGAAATTGAAGAGCTGCCAGAACCCAAAGAAATAGAAAATTTGGATATTTCTTTTGCGCAAATTCCGAATCTTGAACAGACATTATTACAACTTCTTTCTCCCAACCCTCCTTTTTTTGAGAGAGAAGATTTTAAAAGTATTCTTCAAACTTCCTATCAAAAATTACCTAAATCAATAGATGATTATTGGCAAGATTATGAAACAGAAGAAGAAGAAAATGAAGAAATATTTTATGGTAGAAGAGATATACAGAAAATAAAAGACGACAAAAATTATTATGAAATAGAACGTTTTGAGTTTACTTTTGATGCGTCTTATAGGCTTCGCAATACATTTAAGGTAACAAAAGAAAACAGAAAATTAAAGAAAATCAAAATCAATAATGGGTTTAGATTTGTCAGAGAACTTTTTTATACGCTGCCGACCACCGAAATAAAACGCCTTTCAGAACAGTTACAAGTTTTGTTCAAAATTCATCAATTTGCCCTAGCACTTTTAGAACGTGGTGCGATTGTTCCGACTATTTTTAGCAATCAAAACAATGAAGTTTTTATCCGTTGGCAACCTGCTGTTTTAGACGAAAATGTAAAAAACATTCTAACTCAAATTGCTCAAACCATAGATATTCGAAGTGTTAATGTTGGGCTGCCTACTCCCAAAACAACTCCAAAATTTGCTCCTCATTATTCCGACCAACTAGAATCTACACTTACTATTTTGGGAATGATGTTGCATTTTTATATAGAAGAAACTTGGGTCAAGACTCGTTATAAAAAACGCTTTTCTTCTCTAAATATGAAGATAGAAAGTATTTTTTTTATGAATATGGCAATGAATTTTACAGGCTATCAAGAAAAAGATATGCCTCATCTAATTCGTGCTTGGCTTGGCAAATTTTTGTTATCGGAAAGAAAATATGTTTCTATTTTATCTATTCAAGAAGATTTTGAAGAAGGCGACCCAGATGAAGAAAGTATAAATAATTCTGAAAATGAATACGAAGAAGGAGAAGATATTTTTTCTTTAGAAATTTTGATTGAAGACAAAGAACACAATCACAAACACGAAGAAAATCAAACGCCTCATATTCCTCTTGCCGTGATTTTTGAAGATGATTCTTTCGAAGATGTTCGCCTTCCGATTGTGCAAGATTTGCAGATTTTGTCTGATTTTTTGGGAGAAATAAGAGATATAATCGAAACGCAAGGACAAGTTTCTAAGAAAATAGAATCGACACGATTGAGCAAAATCTTGACAGATATTTTTCCTGTTTTACAAATTTTGGGAATAAAAGTAATCTTACCAAAACGATTAGAAAAAATAGTCAGACCACGACTAAAAGCTACCATCAATTCGAAAAATAAAAAAGAAGAATCATTTCTAAAATTAGGAAACGTTTGGGAATTTGATTGGGAAGTAGCTATGGGAGAAGACAAAATGTCGGCAGCCGATTTTGAAGAATTAATTGCCAAAAAAGCTGGTTTGTGGCGTTTTAAGGACAAATATGTTTTGTTAGATGAAAAAGAAATTGCGCTCATTGTAGAACAATTAAAGAAGAAAAAGAAAAAATTATCGAATGCCGAATTACTCCAAACGGCACTTACAGAAGAATATAAAGGCACAAAAGTAGAGTTGAGCCAAAAGGTAAAACTGCTTTTGCAAGAACTAAAAGAAGCTCCAAAAATTGAAGTTCCAAAAAACCTAAAGGCTACTCTTCGTCCTTATCAACAGGTTGGTTATGAGTGGTTGTATCAAAATGCAAAACTTGGTTTGGGTTCTATTTTGGCAGATGATATGGGGCTTGGCAAAACGCTTCAAACCATTACTTTTTTATTAAAACTCAAAGAAGAAAAGCAATTAGGAGGAGAAAATAACGAACCTGCTTTGGCTGTTTTGCCTACCACGCTTTTGAGCAACTGGCAAAGAGAAATTGAGAAATTTGCGCCCAAACTTTCCTTTTATATTTATCATGGCGCAAAAAGAAAATGGCTAGATGGCAATAGTAATTTTAAGCCTGATGTTTGGCTGACCACTTACGGAACGGTCAGGAGCGAAGACAAGCGTTTTGCCGAGCGTGAGTGGGCGTGTGTAATTATTGACGAGGCACAAGCCATCAAAAACCCTGCTGCTGGGCAAACAGAGGCAATAAAAATGATTCAAAGTCCTCGTAAAATTGCGCTTTCGGGTACGCCTGTTGAGAATCGTTTGAGTGAATATTGGTCTATTTTTGATTTTGTAAATGAGAATTATTTAGATGTTCTTTCTACTTTTCGTACTAATTTTTCTATTCCAATAGAACGAGATAGGGACGAACACAGAGCCGATATTTTCAAAAAAATGACTGCGCCTTTCATTATGCGAAGGCTAAAAACCGACAAAAGTATTATTGATGATTTGCCAGAAAAAATAGAAAAAGACCAAATTTGTAAGCTCACAAAAGAACAAACTTTGCTTTATGAAACTACTTTGAGAGAAGGAATGAAAGTAGTAGAAGAGTTACAAGGAATAAAAAGGCGAGGAATTATTTTGAAATTGATGATGCAGCTCAAACAAATCTGTAATCACCCTGCTCATTTTTTGAAGGAAAGTACGATGAAAATAAATAATTCGGGCAAAACAAAACTTCTTTTAGAGATAGTAAAACAGATTTATGAAGCCGATGAAAAAGCTCTAATTTTTACACAATATACCAAAATGGGAGAGCTTTTAAAGGATTTTCTACAAAGTCATTTTCATACACAAGTTCCATTTTTGCACGGAGGATTGACACGAAAAAAACGAGATGAAGCCGTTGAGATTTTCCAAAACGAAGAGCATTGCCCTTTCATGATTTTGTCTTTGAAGGCTGGAGGAACTGGATTAAATCTAACTTCTGCTAGTCATGTCATTCATTTTGATTTGTGGTGGAATCCTGCCGTAGAAGCTCAAGCAACAGATAGAGCCTATCGAATCGGACAAAAAAATAATGTTTTGGTACACAGAATGATTACGAAAGGAACGCTAGAAGAAAAAATAAATGAACTTTTGCAGTCCAAAAAAGAAATTGCTGATATGGCAATTACGACAAACAATGCATGGATTACAGAAATGAATACAGGAGAATTAAATGAGCTTTTTTCTTTGAAGGATTTGTAATTAAAAAGAGCAATCTATTCAGAAATAGATTGCTCAAATAAGAAAAATATTTTAAGAAAACGAAAGTTTTACTTATTTCTTCTCAAACCATTTTTTATAGACTTTTTCTTGTTTTTTAGATGGTTTTTTCATTTTTTCAATCTTGAATCCTCTTGTTTTGTTGGCTTCCAATTTGATGGTAAGTGTTTTCAAAAGTCCATCACGAGAAATTAATAATTCTACCTCTTCGCCTACATTTTTGTATTGCAATATTTCGGTAAGTTCATTATTTGATGTAATTCTAAAATTATCAACTGCAATAATTTCATCTCTTACATTTAACCCTCCTTTATAAGCTGCGCCGTTTCTTTCTGTACTTCTTATCTTCAAATTTCCACTACTTTGAGAAGTTCTTATTCCTAAAGTTGCTTTTGCTTTATTTTCAGAAATCATTAATTGAAGCCCTGCATATCCCAAATAAGTTGCATAATCTGGTACTTGAGTTCCATAAACTACATTATCAAAAAATGATTTGAATGATTTTCCTGCAATTTTTTCTACTGCTGCTTGAAATTCTTCATCTGTAAAACCTTGTTGTTTTTTCTTGTAATGTTCTTGATACAAATAACGCATTACATCATCTAAGTTTTTCTTTGTGTTGGTTGCTTCAATAATCATCAAATCCAACATGGCAGCATAGACGCTTCCTTGTCCATAGTAAGAAACTGTCGTATTTCCAGAATTTTCATTTGGACGATAGGCTTTTATCCACGCATCAAAACTCGCCTCTGTAACAGGCTGAACGTGTCTTCCTTTTTTGTTTTCGGCAGCCGAAATATTTCCAGAAAGAGTTTTTAGATAATGATTATCATCTACAAAACCTGCTCTAGTCAGAAGTAATTCATCATAATAAGAAGTAAATCCTTCAAAAATCCATAACAAATTGGTATGTTGTTCTTGTGTATAATCATAATTGGTAAGTGCAAAAGGGCGCAAACGCTTTACATTCCAAAGATGAAAATATTCGTGAGCAACAAGCCCCAAAAATCCCAAATACCCACGCTCCGTACCATAAGACATTCTATTGACAACCAAACTTGTAGAGTTGAGGTGTTCCAAACCACCACCACCACGAGCCGAATTATGAACAATAAATTTGTAATCTTCTGCTGGATTTTCGCCCCAAACTTTTGTTGCCTCTTCCACTACTTTTGCCATATCTTTTGTAATTTCTTTTTCATCATAATTTCCTTTTCCGTACATCACAACAGAATGTTTTATGCCTGCTGCCGTAAATTCTAAAATATCTTGATTTCCTATTTCGATAGGAGAATCTGCCAAAATATCATAATTAGGAACTTCAAAAAGATTGTCTTTTCCTTCTTTATTTTTAAGAGAAGTCGAAATTGTTTTCCAGTCAGTTGGTTTTTCAATTTCTAAAGTTGCTTCTTTATTTTTCATTCCGTCCACGTACATAAAAATACTCGTTGGGATAAGAGCAGCGTGAGAAGCATCGATAAAACTGGTACGAACAGAATGCTCAAAACCATAGACATCATACATAATTTTGATACTTGATTTGCCATTTGTCTGAACTTTCCATACATTTTTGGAGGTCTTTTTTAGCTCTGAATCTGATTTTACACTTTCGACACCTTTCGCAAATTCACGGATTAGATACGACCCCGGAGCCCAAACAGGCATTACAAAATGAATCTCTTTTTTATCTTTCGGAATTTGACTTACCTCAATTTCTACACTTGTATAATGCGTTTGAGGTGCAGGAAATGAAATTTTATAATTAATTTTTTGAGAAAAACCACTAAAAGAAATACTCACAAATAAGAGTATTGACAAAACGGTTTTAAAATTTTTGAATAACATATTGATTAAGTTAATTTCGAAACCCTAAGAGTCTTCAGTGACCCTTAGGGTTTAAATAGTTGAAAATGATATAACAAGTTGGCAAGTTAAGAGTTTTTGAAAGCAAAATTAAAAGTTTATAGATTATTTGAATTGAAATAACATTTTATAAAGCTATTTCATGATTATTCCATCAAAAAAGAATATATTTGTTTGGAAAACATAAAATAAAACAGCAATACAATGGAAGATATTTTTATTACTCAAATTCAAATCAATGAATTGTTACACTTAAAAAATGTAACAATTCCTCTTGATGAAAAGGAATCAAATATGACTCTTACTATGAAAAACTTACTGAGCTAAATAAATACTTGAATGAGGTAGATTTATCATACTTTGTCGAACACCACCAAAAATATCATTGCCAATGACCTTTCTGATTATTCGTGAACTCGGTATTATTTCTCTTTGTAGCGTATGCTTTAGCGTGCGAAAATGTACCCTAATCTTCAAGTTAGGAGTTGTGAAATAGTTACCTGCCGAAAGCTAAAGCATTTTAGAGTACTGGACACTAGATGTATTTGCTGTTCTGTGAGTCACAGAACAGGGAAAAAGATTGATTTATAAATCAAAAATAGCAATTAAAATTTTATTCTAGCTGCATCGCAGCGTACCCTTTGTAGATTTATATTTTAATCAAAATGAACGCATTTAGGAGCTACATCGTAGCGAAACCTTGAAATTAGACACATTTAGAATACAAACA
>CAKZOK010000174.1 GCA_937136415.1 uncultured Cytophagales bacterium
TTACCATTTTGAAAAATCAAAAAAGTAATGGATTTAGTTTTTGAAACAGACTGGGAAGTTTGTTATAGATTTGTTTGGTTTTATTTAGCCAAAGCCATCAATAAATCTTGTTGAGTAATAATATGAACATTTTGATTTTCATCTCTAACCAAAAGCGCAGGATTATCCTTATTGATAAGTGAAGAAAGCACATCAACTGTGTTATTCATGGCTACAAACGTAAACGGATTGTCCATAATTTCTTTTACTGGCATATCTTTCAAGGCAGGATTATCGATGAGTTTGGCAAGTGTTTTTGAATCTACAAGACTCCCTACAATATTTTCCTTGTTTTTGTCACTAATAGGAAGTTGCGAAATTCCTTCTTTGTTCATCATTTTTACAGCTTCTCCTACTTTCATATCTTCATCAATGACAAAAAGCTCCGAATGTCCATTTTTGCTTTGAATAATATCAGCAGCCGTCGAAAATTCTCTTTCTAAGAATCCGTGGTCTTTCATCCAATTATCATTATAGATTTTGCCCAAATAACGAGTTCCGTGGTCTGGCAAAATAATTACCATTACATCTTCTTCTTTTAGGTTTTCTCTAGCATATTCCAATGCACCAAAAACAGCAGAGCCACACGACCAACCCACAAAAAGACCTTCTTCACGAGCTAATCTTCTTGTCATGATTGCGCTATCTTTGTCAGTAACTTTTATAAAATGGTCTATCAAATCCATCTCTACATTTTCTGGCAAAATATCTTCTCCAATTCCTTCTGTAAGGTAAGGATAAACTTCTTTTTCATCAAAAATACCTGTTTCTTTGAGTTTTTTGAAAATAGAACCATACGAATCTACACCCACGGTAACAATATCGGCATTTTGTTCTTTCAAAAATCTTGATGTTCCACACATAGAACCACCTGTTCCGACACCTGCTACATAATGCGTAATTTTGCCTTCTGTATCTTTCCAAATTTCGGGAGCAGTACTTTCGTAATGCGCTTGCTGATTTGATTTATTGTCGTATTGATTTGGATAAATTGAATTTTCAATTTCTTTGTTTTTGCGCTTTGCAACTGAATAATAAGAACGAGGGTCTTCAGGCGTAACATTGGTAGGGCATACGATTACTTCTGCACCCAAGGCACGCAAAATATCAATTTTTTCTTGTGATTGCTTATCAGAAACTGTAAAAATACACTTATATCCTTTTGCAATGGCAGTCAGAGCCAATCCCATTCCTGTATTTCCAGATGTTCCTTCAATGACTGTTCCTCCCAGTTTTAGAGTTCCTGCTTTTTCGGCATCTTCAATCATTTTGAGTCCGACACGGTCTTTCATAGAATTACCTGGATTTAGATATTCTACTTTTACCAAAATTGTTCCTTTTATTCCTTTATTTACACTATTTAGCTTTACAAGTGGTGTATTTCCAACTGTGTCGATGATGTTGTTGTAATAACGCATAGTTATTTTTTATGGTTTTGAATATTTTTTGTCTTGTTTAATTGATGGTGCAAAGTTAGGAAAAAAAATCAGTTCCTAGTAATTAGTGAACAGTAATCAGTAAATTTCAAGTTACTTTGAACTTATCTTTACTTCTAATTTCATACTTTATTCTAAGCCAACGGACTAATTACACGCCTAGCATGGCGATATGCTTTTTGCCAATAATCATACTGAAATAAAGGCTCTTCGACTACTCCTCTTGAAGTAGAAGTATGGATAAATTCCAAATCATCTTTACTATTTCCTGTTTTGGTAATAATTCCGACGTGGCTGATACGATTTGGGTCGCTTCCTGTTGCAAAGAAAACTAAATCTCCAGCTTTTACATTATCGATAGAAATATCCACACCACTTACTGCCTGCGAACGAGAATCTCTTGAAAGCTCTATTCCTGCTTCTTTGAAAGCCAAATAAGTAAGTCCAGAACAATCCAAAGCATTCCTAGAAACGCCTCCCATTTGGTGTTGAGTGCCTAAATAGGTTCTTGCTTCTTTGATAGCTTTTTGTGCGATAGCATCGTGATTTCCAGAAATATTATCAGCAATATGCCCTTCCGAATGCGTATGAACACTAGAGTTTGGATTAGATAAACTTTCGGCTTGATAACGAGCAAAAATTTCATCAAAAAGAGCTTGATGAACTCGCAAATCAATAACTGCTTTTACCGTTTTGCCATTTTCTTGTATAAATTCTATTCCTTTCATAATTGAATTTGTATTATTTTAGCCTAAATTAGTTTTTTTAGAAAGATACTAATTTACAAATTGTAATTTGATAAATCAAATGATTACATTAACATAAAATCATCTATTTTCCACAAAAATCACACTTTCTATGAAAAAAATATTCAACCTTAGTTTTGTATTCTGTCTTTTTTTTGTTCTATTTTTTTCTTGTAAAACCAATCCTACAAATAAAAACTTAAACAAAACAGAATTACGTCCTTCTTTAAAATCAGTTTATCCATTTGTAAAAACAAGCGAAAAAGGAATTGTAGGAAAAAATGGAATGGTCGTAACTGCACACCCTTTGGCTTCTCAAATTGGCTTAGAAGTTTTGAAAAAAGGTGGAAATGCCTTTGATGCTGCCATTGCCGTCAAATTTGCTTTAGCTGTCGCTTATCCTCGTGCTGGAAATATTGCTGGTGGTGGTTTTGCTGTTTTGAGATTTAAAGATGGAAGATCTAACGCTTTGGATTTCAGAGAGGTTGCACCTTCAAATTCTACTACAAATATGTATTTGGATAAGGATTCGAACCCTCTTCCAAATTTGAGTCAAGAGGGGCATTTATCGGTAGGTGTTCCTGCGAGTGTGGCTGGAATGGTAGAGCTTTTTGAAAAACAAGGTTCTAAAAATTTGAGTTGGGAGGAATTAATTGAGCCTGCAATAAAATTAGCTAAAAATGGAATTATTTTGACAGAGAATGAAGCAAATAAATTAAATGATTATCAAAATGAATTTAAGAAATGGAATGATGAAAAAAATTGTGTCTTTATTCATACCAATTCAATGAATACAAAATGGCAAAAAAATGACATCATTATTCAAAAACAATTAGCAGAAACGCTGACAAGGATAAAAAATGATAAAAGAGATGGATTTTATAAAGGAAAAACTGCTGAATTGCTTTTGAGAGAAATCAATAAAGGAAAAGGAATTATTACACAAAAAGATTTAGATGATTACAAACCAATTTGGAGAAAACCGATTACACAAACAATTTATTTGAGTAATTCTGACAAAAAATCGGCTTATACAATTTTGTCGATGCCTCCTCCTTCTAGTGGTGGAATTGCGCTTGCTCAACTGATGCAAGGCTTTTCAAATTATATCAATCAAAATCGTTCTACTCCTAATTTAATTCCATTTCTGCATAATTCTGCGCCTACTTTGCATATTCTGACAGAACTAAAAAGGCGAGTATATGCAGACCGTGCCACCTATCTTGGCGACCCAGATTTTTATGATGTTCCTCAAAAAATGCTTTTAGATTCTGTCTATAATTCAAAAAGAAATTCTACTATTTCGCTTTTCAAAGCAACACTTTCGGACAGTATCAAAGAAGGAAAAGTAAATGTTATTGAGAGTATGGAAACTACTCATTTTTCCATTACAGATAAAGAAGGAAATGCTATTTCACTTACCACAACATTGAATGGAAATTATGGTTCGAAGGTAATGGTTGCCGAAGCTGGTTTTTTCTTGAATAATGAAATGGATGATTTTAGCATAAAAGCAGGTTTTCCAAATCAATTTGGACTTGTGGGCGCAGAAGCAAATAAAATTGAGGCAAACAAAAGAATGCTCTCTTCTATGACTCCAACAATTATAGAAAAACGAAATGCAAAAACAGGAAAAAATGAACTCTTTATGGTCGTTGGAACTCCGGGTGGTTCGACTATTATTACTACTGTTTTTCAAGTTGTTTTGAATGCAACTGTTTTTGAGATGGATATTCAAAGTGCTGTAAATGCAAAGCGAGTTCATCATCAATGGCTGCCCGATGAGGTTTATTATGAAGATTTGACTGATTCTACTGTAATGAAATTAGAAAAATTAGGGCATAAACTCAAAAAAGTAAAACAACTTGGAAAAGTAGAAGCTATTTTGGTCTTGCCAAATAAAAATTATGTAGGTGCTGCCGATTATTTGCGTGGCGATGATACAGCTTTGGGATATTAAATTATTTTGTCTAAAAAAACAGAAATTAATTTTATAGCTTTAAAAAAGACTGATGTGCGTTCAGTTCTGAAAAACTGAACGCACATTTAAAAGTTTAAACAACTTGATGATGAAGTATAAGAGAATCCAAATTTAATTATTTCTACCAATCTCCTTCACTTTCTTCAAAAAAGTCTAGTTCATTTTTTTGTGCTTCTTTTCGTCCTGTTTTGTTGATATAATAACGTTCTCCCTCTTTTTCTACGAGTGCTTGTCCTGTTGTTCCAAAACTTTCAGCAAAATCATAAATAAAAGGAATTATTATTTTTCCAGCTTTGTTTATATATCCCCATTTTTGACCTTTTCTGACTGCTATTGGGCTTTTTTCTGTTGTTCCTACATCGTCGTATTCAGTATTGATTACTTCTTCTCCATTTTCATTTATGAATCCTTTTTTTCCATTTGCAGCGACTTCCAAGAGTCCATTAATAAATACAGAACTTACAGAAGAATAATGATTTGAATTTATTTTTTGTTCTCCTTGTGTTCGTAAATCTATGAAGCCGTATTGCACAGTTTGATTTTTTGTATTTGCAACGATAATAATATTTTGGTTGTTTGTAAATCGAATTTGGTCATATTTTATAGGAATAATTTCTTCTCCTTTATGATTTATTATTCCCCATTTTCCATTTTTCATTACCTCTACTTTTCCATTTTTAAAATCCCCTGCTTGTTCAAACTGAATAGGTAAAATAATTTTTGCATCAGTACTGACATAACCGTTTTTTCCATTTAGGGTAACTTTTGCATAACCTTCCGAAAAATCATTTACTTGGTCATAAATAATTGGAATAAGTATTTTTCCTTCCATATCAATTATTCCCCATTTTCCATTTTTTTCTACTTTTGCATAGCCTGCAAGAGGTTCGACATCTTCTCCAAAATCCGAACTTTGAGGATAAATGTATAAAAAAGACTCTGCATTATCATAGATTATTGGAATGCTAACAGTTTCGGTTTTTGTATCAAAGTAGCCATATTTCCCCTCTTTTTTTATTCGTTTCAAGATTGCATTATTTGCCATCAACATATAATCTATATCATCAAAATTATATTCAATGATTTGGTTTTTACTGTTTAAATAGCTCCATTTCCCATTTCTTTCTACAAAAACTCGATTTTGTCCGACTGTCGAACTAACTTTATCATAAGCAAATGGCATTACATTTTCATTATCGACATGCAGCCCCATTTTTCTGTTTGTTTCGTTTTCTGTCCACATAAATGGAATTTCGTCCATATCAATAAAAATATCTGATGCAGATGCCACTTGTAAATATCGGTTTCCAAATTTATCTATTGATTGCCAATCATTACCGTATTTTACCCAGCCTTGTTGGTCTAGGAAAGACAATGCTCCATCATAATTAAATTCTACAAATAGGCTTCCATCAGTAGCAATATATCCCCATTTTCCATCTTTTTTTACAGCAGCAAAACCCTCCGAAAAAGAATAGGCTTTTTCAAATTTGGGAGCAATTAACCATTTTCCATCTATTGACAAATAACCATATTTTGGTGCTTTTTTATCATTTTGATTTTTGGCTTGAGCCAAAGCAAGTCCATTTTGAAAAGATTCAACCATTTTATACTTTGGTTCGATGAGCCATTTTCCTTTTTTATTTATAAATCCCCATTTTCCATCTTTTTTTACGGCAGCCATTTTAGCTGAAAATGGCTTTGCATCTTGATAAGTACGCCTCATTTTTTTGCCTTTTTCATTGAGGTATGTATATGTTCCGTTGTGGTATTTTGCAAGTGCCAATCCATTGGTATAAGGATAAATATAGTCCCAATCAAACTTGGTAATTGGTTTGGCATTTGGTCTGATGATTCCAAAATTTCCATTGATACGAGCGATTGCCTTTCCCCTAAAAAAGTCACCAATTTCATTATAAGTAATAGCTGTTGTAATTTTTCCATCGGCATTCATCAGCCCTACTTTTCCATTTTGATATACTTTCAGATAATCATTACTTAGTTTTTCTATTTTATCAAAAATGGGTTCTTGTAATACTTTTCCTTCCGAACTAATTGCTCCCCAATGTTTGTTTTTTCTTACCAGAATAAGATTATTTTTATAAAAAATATCAAATTCATCATATTCGATTGATGTTATTAGTTGTCCATTTTCTCCCATAAAACCATACTTATTTAGTTTTCTTAGCCAAGTCAATTTTTTGGTAATCGAATGAATTTCATCATATTCTAGGGGAAGTATAATTTTTCCTTTTTTATTGATTACTCCCCAGTGGTCATTTTTTTTGACATAAGCTATCTGATTTTCAAAATTATTTATTTGTTGATAAATAATAGGGACAACTAATTTTCCTTCTTTATTTATTATTCCAAAAAGGTTGTTTTGAGAAACTTTTGAGAGTCCATCAATAAATGGTTGATAGATTGGATAAGGGGATTCTAAAATTTTTTTTCCTGTTTTATCTACAAAAAACCATTTTTGACCTTTTCTGACAGCTCCTAAATTTTCAGAGAAATATTTGGCTTCCTCATAAATAAAATCTATTACAGTTTGTCCTTTTTGATTGATATATCCCCATTTAGAAACATTTTTTTCTGTTTTTTCTATCCTGACTTCAGCCAATCCTTCATAAAAAAAAGGAATATCTTTATAAATTATTTTTACCACTTCATTTCCATTTTTGTCTATCGTTCCCCATCGTCCATTTTTTTGAACTAAAGCAGTTCCTTTTTCAAAACTTTTTGCATTCTCATAAATAAATGGAATAACTTCTTTTCCTGTTTTGTCAATAAATCCATATTTATTGTTTTTTCTGACATAAGCTAGTTCTTCTGAAAAATTATAAGCATCTTCATAGATTAAATCGATGAGTAGTTTTCCTTCCAAATCGACAAAGCCGATGTAGTTATTTTTTTGTACTCTTGCCATTCCATTTTCGAAAGGATAAGTATAAAAATACTCAAAAGGCATAATTGGTGTATTCTGAATGTCAATAAATCCCATTTTTCCTTCCAAACGAGCAGTTGCTTTTCCTTCTTTGAATGTTCCTAGTTCTTGATAAATTATTGGGATAAATGCTTCATTATTTTCTGTAATATATCCCCATTTTCCATTTTTTTTGACTTTTGCTATATAAATTATTTTATTTTTTTCATTCTTAATTTTTTCGAATTCTGATGCTTGAGAATAGCAAGCAGGAATCAAAATCATTCCTGTTTTTTTGTCTTTGTATCCAAATTTTTCAGTTTCTTCATTTTCATTATTTTGATGAAATGAAATTAAATTTTGACCGTATGAATTGGTAAAAGATAAAAGCAGAAAAATAAAAAAAGCCAAAAGTAGATAAGATTGGCGATTCGATGCAAAACGAGTAAAATAAATATTCATACAAGTAATGGTTAGGCTCAAAATGTTTTTTAGTACAAATTAGCAAAATAATCAATGAAAATTAAGTGTTAATAGAACTAATTTATAGTAGTTTTGGGAAAGAAACAAATCAAAACGAGGTTTAGTGCCGAATTTTGGTGTAACTTTGCCTATCCAAAACCAATTATATTTAGTCAAAATGGGAAAAATAGCCTTAGAAGAATTAGAATTTTTTGCCAAACATGGCGTACTAACAGAAGAGCAAATCATCGGAAATCGTTACCGAGTAGATGTTGAGGTAGAAGCTGATTTGGAAAAAGCAGCAAGAAACGACAAAGTAGAAGATACTGTAGATTATGGGCATTTATACAATATCATAAAACGAGAAATAGATATACCAGCCAAATTATTAGAACATCTGGCAGGCAATATTTTGAATGGAATATTGGCAGAAATTCCAAAGGTAGATAGCGCAAAAGTGGTTCTACACAAATACAATCCACCTATTGGAGGTGTTTGTAAATGGTCAAAGATTACTTTAGAGAGAAGAAGAAAGGTATAATTAGTTTATTATTTTAATCTTGCTGCTTTTTCTTCTTCATTTTTTTTATAAGCTACCATCAAAGAATTTGAGAATACAAAATCATTTAGAGATTCTACATCTGAATGAACAATTTTTTCTTTTGTTCCTTCCCATTCTTTATGTCCTTTGCTCAAGAAGATGATATTTTTACCAATTTCCATTACCGAGTTCATGTCGTGGGTTACTACGATAGTAGTCATATTGTATTCTTCTGTGATTTCCAAAATCAGATTATCAATCATAATAGAGGTTTGTGGGTCTAGTCCAGAGTTGGGTTCATCACAAAAGAGATATTTTGGATTCATTACGATTGCCCTTGCAATGCCTACACGTTTCATCATTCCACCACTAATTTCGGCAGGTTTTTTATTATTTGAGCCTTCCAAACCTACACGTTTCAAGCAAAAATTGACACGTTCTAGTTTTTCGGCATCACTCATATTCTTACTACGCATGTCTAGTGGAAAGCGTACATTTTGCTCTACTGTCATCGAATCAAAGAGAGCACTTCCTTGAAAAAGCATTCCTAATTGTTCTCTGATTGCTCTTTGTTCTTCTCTATCCGATTCATATAAATTTTTTCCATCAAAAAATACCGAGCCTTCATCTGGTTTTATAAGTCCGACGGTGCATTTTAGAAGTACACTTTTTCCTGTTCCACTTGAACCAATTATTAAATTAGTGACACCTTGTTTGAACTCGGCACTAATTCCTTTCAATACTTCTTTTCCATCGAAGGATTTTTTGATATTTTTTACTGTAATCACTTTTTTATTTGTAAAATTATGATGAGATAAAACGAATGAATAAGATTAAAACCCCAAACGAGTAACTTTGTTGGTTTCGATTAGGGTTTTATTTATTATTTTTTGAACTGAATATCTAAATATTATAAATTTCCTCTCAATTCTTGTTCTCTTTCGATGGCTTCGAAGAGTGCTTTAAAGTTTCCTTTTCCAAAAGATTTTGCGCCTTGACGTTGAATAATCTCAAAAAATACTGTTGGGCGGTCGCCTGTTGGTTTGGTAAAAATTTGTAATAAATAGCCTTCATCATCTCTATCAACCAAAATATTTAGTTTTTTGAGTTCTTCCATATCTTCTTTGATGTCGCCTACTCGTTCTGCCAAATCCTCATAATAATTATCAGGAACATAAAGAAAATCTACGCCACGGCTACGCAGCTCTTCGATAGTTTTGAGAATATCATCTGTTGCAATGGCGATATGCTGTACACCTGCGCCTTCATAAAACTCAATATATTCTTCAATTTGCGATTTTTTTCGTCCTTCGGCAGGTTCATTAATTGGAAACTTTACATATCCGTTTCCATTCGAAACTACTTTTGACATCAAGGCTGTATATTCAGTAGAAATATCTTTATCATCAAAAGTTACGAGCAAGTTAAAGCCCATCACTTTTTCGTAAAATTCTACCCAATCATTCATTTTTCCAAGCTCTACATTTCCGACACAGTGGTCAATAAATTTCAGCCCTGTTGATTTTACTTCAAAGAATGATTTTTTGGGTTTGTAGCCTGGCATAAATGCGCCTTTGTAGTTTCCTCTTTCCACAAATTTGTGTATTGTTTCTCCATATGTATGTATTCCAGACACAACAACTTCTCCATTTTCGTCTGATAAGCGAGTAGGTTCTAAGGCTGATTTTGCGCCTCTTCCCATTGTGTCGTAGTACGATTTTTCGGCATCATCTACCCAAAGTGCTAATACTTTTACCCCATCGCCGTGTTTTCTGATGTGTTCTGCAATAGGCGAATCGCTTGTCATGGGAGAGGTAAGTACAAAGCGTATTTTTCCTTGTTGCAAAACATAAGACGAACGGTCTCTTACGCCTGTTTCTTGCCCTGCATAGGCAATTACTTCAAAGCCAAAAGCTGCTTGATAATAATAAGCTGCCTGTTTTGCATTTCCTACATAAAATTCTATATGGTCTGTGCCTTTTAATGGCAAAATATCTTCTTGTGTCATGTTTTTTGTTTTATTTTGATGATTAATTATTTAGAAATAAGCATATTATCCAATGTTTCTTCAATTTCGGGGAGCGAATCAAATAATTCTTTGTAAGAATTAATGACAAAATATTTTTCTTGAAAACGGTCTTTTATGTAAGGTGTGTGCAAAATTTCATTTACATTATAAGGCACTCTTTTGGGCGTATCACTCTCCAATGAATAAACTGATTCTCCTGCTGAGGATATAATTCCCGCTCCATAAATTCTAAGATTTCCATTATTATTTATTAATCCAAATTCTACGGTGTACCAATAAATACGAGAAATAAATTCAATAGAATCTGCATTTCCTAAGTGTTTGAGAGCCATTCTACTAAGCTCTTCTAAGAAAAGGCAAAAGTTTTTGTTTGTCAGAATAGGTACATGCGCAAAAACATCATGAAACATATCAGGCTCTTCCAAATAATCTAACTCTTCCATTTTGCGAAGCCATGTAGTTGCTGGAAATTGTTTGTTTTTGAGATAATTGAAAAATGGTTCGTTGTCTATCAGCCCTGGCACGACGACCAAACTCCAACCTGTAATGGCTTTTAAATGTTTGTTTACTTCTTCAAAATTAGGGATACGATGTGGCTCAAATCCTATTGCTTCTCTGCCTTCAAAATAAGCATTATCGGCACGATTGGGCAATACTTTCATCAATCTTTCATATAAAATTTGCCAAACCTGATGGTTTTCTTGTGTATATTTATCGTAATATTGATGGGCGAGCTGTTCATTTCTTCGTTCTTGTTGTGTCATTGTTTTGCTAATTTGTGTGTATTGTTAATATGTCTGTTTTTGGATTATTTAATTCTTATTTTCAAAAATACGGAATTTTTAGATTTTTATTTTGATTGTTTGCTTCTATATTGTAATAATTTATTAAGTGGTGTTGTAAAAAGTATGATAAGTTATTTGGTTGTTGGTGTCGCTTCGCTAAAACACCAACAACGGCATTGAAATTATTTTTTTAGTATCGTTTACAAATTAAAAATTATGGATTACAAATACAATACACTGAATATCAATTAGTTAAAATAAAAAACACTACTTTATTTAATTCCTATTTCTTACATAAATTTATTGTTTTAAATAATACAATTTATTGAAAGAAAAAAGCATTCTTCAAAAATAGAAAAATGCTTTAGAACTAATTATGAATTTAAACTATTGAATATCAACAGATTAAAGATTTAATCAAAGTTGTTTAAGAATTGATTTTTTTGCGTGTATTTATTGGTGTTGCTACGCTAAAATACCAATAAAGGCTCATGTAGTTTTTTATGAAGCTGCCCTGTATATACTAATCCTTTCCTATAAAACTAAACTAATTCATTTCCACATTTATAACAATAACTGGCGAGTTCTGTATGCTTTTCTGCACCACAGTTTGAGCATTGTTCGATTATACTTTCTTTTTGATTTTGAGCATTATTTATTTTTTCGTTTTCTAAGTTTTCTTTTAGTTCTTTTTCTTCTTCAAATTCTTCTTCATCGGATTTGTGTGTTACTTGTGTTGCAATTTCTGCCGATACAATTCCTGTTGGAACAGCAAGTACACCATAACCAAGCACCATGACAACGGCTGCAATGCCTCTTCCTAAAGCACTTTGAGGGGCAATATCTCCATATCCAACAGTTGTAAGTGTTACGATTGCCCAGTAAATACTTTTTGGAATACTTGAAAATCCGGGATTATCTTTTCCTTCTACCAAAAACATAATAAAACCAAGTAAGACTACATTTGTGGCTACAAAAATGACAAAAACAGTAATTTTATGACGACTAGCACGCAATGCTTGACTAAGAATTTGTGCTTCTCCTGTATATTGATTCATATCCAATACTTTGAAAATACTGATAATACGAGTTACACGAAGAAGGAGGAAAAAATTACTTCCTGCAAACGTCCAAGAAAAAATAGCAGGAACAAAGGCGAGTAAATCAATAATTCCGTAAAAACTCAAAATATAACGCATCGGACGGTGCGATGTAGCTACTCTTAATATATATTCGACAGCAAAAAGAACCGTAACCCCCATTTCGATAGCCAAAAGATAAGTGCCATATTGTTGGTCAATTTCAGATACACTTTGCATCATCACAACAACCAAACTAAGTACAATAAGAGCTAAAAGAGCTGTATCAAATACTTTTCCTTCGGTGGTATTTGATTTAAAAAAAAGACGGTCAAGACGAATACGCCATTTACTTTGAGCATATCGCCTTCCTCTCGAAAACTTTTTTAATTTTTTCTTTTTGGTTTGCTTTTCTGGTGGATTAGTTTGAATACCTTTTTTTTGTTTGAGTGTCGAAGACTCCATAAATAGATATATATTATTTTATAAATCACTCTAAATTTTATTTTTGGGTTATCTGATAACAAGATAACAAATAAGAATCATAGATTTATATGGATAAAGAATAATTACGAATTAAAAAATAATATTTAATTTCGATGTTGTAAGATAGAATTGTTTGGATATTTTTTATCTAAAAGCATCTATTTTGTGAATATAAAATATTTTATTAAGAAAATTAAAAATTGGTTTCTTTTTTTATAAAAAAACTTTATAAATGAGAGTAGAATATTATTCTCACCTATAAAGTTTATTTTTGAGGCTTTTGTTTATTAAAACCTTTTATATTTTCCTCTTGCTTTAGGTCTTTTCTTTTTCTTTGGTTTTTTAGGGTATCTTTTCTGTAAAGGACCTGGACGAGAAGGGTGGTATTTTTTCTTACGAATAAGCCCACGTCCGTACCCTCTTTTTCCTTCATAATCTGCTGTCGGAATTTCATTAAATTTATAGCCTAACATAAGTTCGTTTGTACTTCCAAATGCTCCTACAATTTCTCCTATCGGAAAATCTCTAATATACCCAAAACTAAAACGTCCGTAATTTACTCCTGCTCCCACATTTACAGAGTAGTTGCTGCGATATGCGCCACTTACCCAAAATGTATCATCGTACATATATTGCAAGCCACCTTCGTATTGAAGAGGAATATTTGGAACTTGTCTAAGCACTGCCATCGGACGAAACTCACCAGCACCAGCGGGAATCATTCCACGGACTGAGAGCATAAAGTGATTTTGCAGGCGAATATTATCATCAGTTTCATCTTCAGGACTAAAAGCAGGGTTTAATAATTGAGGAACAGAAAGCCCTATTTCTAAATTTTTCTTGAATGTATAACTCGCACCAAAGCCAACTTCAAAACCTACATAATTTCCTGTATTGTTGAGCAAAACAGGGTCAGTTGGGTGTCGGATATACCAATCATCAAATTTGATTTGATTATAGACTATTCCTCCTGTCAATCCGAAGGATAATTTTGAACTATTTTCATACTGTCCTAACACATGATAGCCATAAGAAACCATTGCTTTTGTACGGCTTGTATTTTTTATTTCATCTTGTTGAATAAAAAAGCCTAGCCCTGAACGATATTCATAAAAAGGCAAATCTATTGTTAGCAATACAGTTTTGGGGGCATCTTCGAAGCCAGCCCATTGCGAGCGATAAGTCAAGAAAACGGAGCTATAATCCGAACGCCCTGTCCAAGCAGGATTTTGTACGAAGGGGTGTGAAAAGTATTGGCTATAAATTGGTACTTGTTGTGCCAAAGAATAGTTTGAAAAGCTAGTTATTCCTATTATTAGTATGCCCAATAAAATAGTTAAGGCAAAATTTAATAATGAGAATAAAATAGATTTCGAAGATGTATGTAGTATCTGTTTCATAAAATAATTATCTATTTCTATCTGAATAGCCATTTATTTTTGACTATTCAGAATTGATTTTAATTGTTTGCTGATTACTATTATCGTATAATTTCGAAAGAACCTTTCAATATGGTTTTGACCGATTGAAATTTTATGATATAAAAGTAAGTTCCTGCTGGGAGTACTCCTCCTGTTTCATTCGTTCCTTCCCAATCATTTCTGTATTCTTTTTTACGGAATACTTCTTGTCCCCAACGATTGATAATTACGAGTTCATTATCAGGATAACGTTCAATTTCATCGATATAGAGTTGGTCGTTAAGTCCATTTCCATCTGGTGTAATTACATCAACAGTTTTTACTTTTGGCGTTCCGATTACTGTAACAAAAACACTATCATAGGTAAAACACCCATAAATATTTTCGGCTCTTACGGTGTACATTGTGCTAATGGTTGGGTTTACGGTTGGTGTTGCAGTCGAATCTCCTGTTAGTGTTGGGTCTGGTGTCCAGACATAATTAATTGCACCATTGACAAATAATTGAACATCATAACCAATATTAATTGTTGTGTCTGGAGTTATTTCTAAAATTGGCGAAGGTCGAATTGTAATTTCTATGATATTACTACTATCAGTAAAACATTCATTTATTACCATTCTTCTAAAGAAAGTTGTTGTATCAAGAGGTGCAGGCAAATAACTTGCATTATTTGTATTGGGAATATCTGTCCAGTTTACTCTATTTTTTGAATTTTGCCATTGATAACGGAACTGTCCAATATCATTTAATGTATCCAAAAGAACTGTTCCAGTAAGCCTTCCCAAAGTATCCAAACTACAATCTACAAAGCCTTCATCAATAATATTATTTTTGATAGTAGGATTTATTTTTAATGTAAGAACATTTGAAGTATCTGTAAAACATTCTACTCTAATGACACGGCGATATTCTGTATCAAAATCTACTCTTCTTGTAAAATAATCTTGAGTATTTCCGACAGTTCTCCAAGTGGCTAAAGAGTCATTTGCTCTTCTTGATTGCCATAAAAATCTGTATGCTGTACTATCATTTCCTCCTTTGGTTGGGAAAGTTCCTCGCAGGGTATCGGCTGCAAAACCTTCACAGACTGTTGTTTGGAATGATGATATTTGATTATTTTCTATAAACTGAATCACTTTTACAGTCAGAACATTACTAAAACTAGGAGGGCAATCTCCCGAGCGTACACTCCTACGAACATAGGTTGTTTCATCTGGTGCGCCTGCTTGATAGGCTGTTATGGTATCTGTTTGGACAGGCACCCACGCTACACTATCGGTAGATATTTGCCACGATATTTCTATATTTCCAGCTTCTCCAGCGATTGGGTTGGTTGCTGTAATGAGGTCTGCCGAATCTCCTTGACAAATTGTTTGGTTTCCAAAAAGGAAATTATTTCGTGCATTAAGGATTATTGTTACATCAACAACATTACTGGTATCAGGGCGACAGCCTCCAAGTACTATTCTTCTAAAATAATTTATACCTGAAAAAAGTGTATCTGGTATATGTCTTTGATTTTGTGTAACTGTATCATTCCTAAAAATAGTTGTATCGGTACTAAACCACGCTATCGAATCATTTGATTGTTGATAGATGGAAGTGAAATCACCTCTATTTTCTGGGTTTGTTCCTATAATAGTAATTTTGGTAGAATCTCCTACACAAACATTTTGAACAGGGTTAGTGAGCTGATTTACTCCAAATGGTTTTGCAACAGGAATAAACACAACATTACTGGTATCTATTTGACAGGTATCTAATACCAAACGCCTAAAATAAGTAGTGTCAGTAAGGGCAAAATTTTCCATATCTAAAGTATCTCCTCTATCTGCCCACAAAAGACTATCAAAAGAAAATTGCCACTGATAAGTATATGCTCCATCTCCTCTTATTGGCTCAGAGCCTGTAACTCTCCAAGCTGTATCTCCTTCACAGAGTGTTTGTCCTTCAAAACTTTCAGTAATAATATTATTTGCTATTTCTGAAATTACATTTACAAAAACTCGGTTACTGGTGTCTATCTGACAGCCTCCCAAAACAATTCTTCTGAAATAATTTTTCCCTCCGTAAAGTGTGTCAGGTACAAAGGCATGTTCGACAGAATCTACATCAGTAAATACAAATGTAGAATCACTAAACCAAGCGATTGTATCTCTTGATTGTTGGTAATAATAACTATACTCTCCTATACTTTGAGCTTCCGTTCCTGAAATAGTAATGGTAGCCGAATCTCCATCACAAATATCTGTAAAAGGCACACTAATTTCATTTGTTCCAAAAGACCTAATAACAGGAATCAAGACCACATTACTCGTATCTGTCCTACAACTATCCAACACCAAACGTCTAAAATAAGTAGATTCGGTCAAATCAAAGGCAGTAATATGAAGCGAATCATCTCTATCTGCCCACCTCGTACTGTCAAAAGATATTTGCCATTGATAATTATAATTTCCTGTTCCTCCTGTTGGCTGTGTTGCATCAATTAGCCAATTAAAAGTAGTATCTGTTTCACAAAAACCTGTACTATCATAAGAAATTAAATTACTAATACTATCAATAGGTTTTATCATAAATAATTTGATAACATTACTCGGATAAGTACGACAACTATCAATTACCGAGCGTCTTACCAAAAAACTATCAGGAATTTCCATAAAAATATCTGCAAAAAGAAGTGAATCTTTTGGAACATAATTTTGAGTGGTATCTACATCTGTCCATAAAATAGAATCTAAGGAAACTTCCCATAAATATCTAAAACCTGTTGGTGCAATAGGAGCTGTTCCTTCAATTATTGGAATAGAATCTCCCAAACAAATCTGTGTGCGTAGCGTAGAAATAGCTGTTGTATCATTTTCTAAATCTGGTGAAATAAAAATATCTACTATATTACTTGTATCTGCAAAACAAGCACTCTGAACAACCCTACGAACATAAAAAGTATCGTTTGCAACAGGTGGATTAAATCGATTTAGGGTCGAATCTACACTCAACCAATCTGCCGTGTCTAATCGTGTTGCAATTTGCCATATATATTTATACTCTCCATCGCCTCCTCTCGGAGTACCTCCTCTAATAGTATCTGGGCGAGTATTTATACAAATTGTTTGGCTTTCAAAAATAGAATCTGCCACAACAGGAGAAAGAGGAAAAAGTGTAATTATATTGCTGGTATCTGGCGCACATGCTCCTGTTACAATTCTTCGAAACTGAACTGTATCAGTAGTTGCAATGGTATCTGTAAACTCAAAATTTTGGGTTTGAAGACTATCAATCCAAGTCATTCCAGAATCTAAAGACACTTGATATCGATAACGCAAAAGACTTGTAGCCGAAGAGTCTGAAGTTGTTCCATAGATATTAGTCGGAACTGCTCCCAAACAAACATTTTGAATTGATGGAAAAAGTGTATTTGTAGTAATGTTAGGCAATATTACAACTCTTACTTTCAAACTTGTATCATTGCTACAGCCTGTATTTGGCGCAGGAACAACAATTCTTCTAAAATAAGCTGTATCTACAATCGTGATTCCTGCATTATTTAGGGCATAATTTGGAACATTTCCATTTGAAGCATTTACCCAGTTGGTGGTATCTCCATTTAGAGTTTGTTGCCATTGATAAGAGAAAAAAGCAACTTCTCCTAGTTCAGCCTCTGAACCTTCAATGGTAGGTAAGTTTGTGCCTTCACAAATCGTTGTATCAGGGGTAACCATTACATTATTAGAAGGACATTCAATTACATTTACTACAAACCTTTTTCTATTGAGTGTTACATTTGGTGCGCCTGTATGCGTGATTTCGGCTGTATAAATTCCTTCGTGGTCTGCAACTGTTGCATTATTGACTACCAAAACACTATCATCAGTTTGCTCATTTATCAAATTTGCTGCACGCAGCCAACGATATGTCGTTGTTCCATTTATTTGATTTACAGAAACAGTATCCCTAAATGTTCCTCCTTGTGGAACATTAATTATTTTAAAACTTCCTATACTATCTTGAGGAGAATAAGTAAATGTATATTGAGATTTGTTGTTTGGAACAAGACTATTTAGCTTCAATCTATTATTAGAAAAATTTAATGTAATAGGTCTATTTACTGGAAATGTAGGTACATTTTCAATAAAATTAGAATCAATGTTTATTTCTTCAAGAGCCAAAAGGGTAGAAATATCTGTCAAAGAAACAGGAAAATTACCTGTAAGAGAATTGAAACTCAAATCTAACCTTTGTAATGCCAACAAATCACTTAATGTTGCAGGTATTTCGCCTGTAAAATCATTATTTCCCAAATTCAACTCTTCTAAAGTAAGCAAAGTGCCAAAACCTGTCGGAATATCGCCTGTCAATTCATTATTAGAAAAGTCAATTTTTATTGCTTTATTTAATTTTTCTCCTCCAAACATCGAAGCAGGAATTTCATTTTTGAGTCCTCTATTATTTAGATTCAATTCCAAAACACAGCTATCTGTATCATTCAAAACAACACCATTCCATGTTGTCCAAGGGTCTGTAAGTGTCCACGGATTTGTCCAATTTGCGCCATCAGTAGCATTATAAAGCTCCACCAATGCCAATGAATCATCTGGCAGACACATCAAACGATAAATTTCTTTTTTTGAAAAAGGATTTAAAAACGATGATGGAAAATGATTTTTAATGGCATCATTTTCTATAAATGAATTTTCTATTGTTGGTAAAATAGAAAAATTTTTGAAGGTTTTGTCTAAAAAAGGAGAGGTAAAAGCTGTGATTCCTACTATAAAAATTCCTAAAAATAAAGTTTGCCACATTATATTAATATGGAAAAATCTTTTTTTAGGTAATAAATTCTTAGTAAAAAATTGTTTTAGTATTTGTATTGAAGTCATAATGTATAATAAAAACGCTTTATTTAATAGTTCATTTAGAAGTAATAGAACGTTATTTTTTCATATAATTTCTAAAATTGAGAGGCAAAATTATTTCACTCACATATAGATAACGGAAAGTATCATCACAAAATTACAGTTTTCTAATTGTAAAACAGAAAAGTAAGCCAATTTATTTAATCTTTATTTTGATTTTGGTTAATATTTTCTGCTTATTTAATAAATCAATTCGGTTTTTAATGTTTCAAAATTATCAAAAGGTCATTATTTTTGCAGTAAAATTAGATACAACAAAAGTTAATAGATTCAAAATACAAACACCAAAAAAAAACAATAATCATTTCTTCAAACCTATCTCATTTATGTATTCTTCTCCAGACAATAATAAATATTCCTTTGCCACATCTATTCCAAAATCTATACTAAATAAATTTCAAAATTCTCTTCAATCAAAACTAACATCGCTTCAGTCTTTTCAATCAGAATTAGAAAACAAAAAAGAAATTACGATAAATAAATTTGAAACTCAAAAACAACAGCTACAAGTTTTGATTGTAGAAATTGCTGGCTTTTTAGACGATTTGATGCTCCCTTTAGTCGAAGAAAATCCATTTTATTTAGAAGATTTTATTATTTTTATGGAAAATTTTATCAAAGAGGTAGAATCTCAATTTGCTTTATTCACCACACTTTCCGTTTCATCTTTACGTAGCCAAGTACGCACACAAATAGCTCAAACGTCGCAAAATTTTGAAACACAAGCTCTAAAAAATAATTTTGAACAAAAACAAAAACAAGCTCTTGCACAAACTGAACTTCTTTTCGAAACTCTCAATAAGCAACTTATAGATATTCGTCATCGTATAGAACAACAAAAAGATAATATTTTGAATACTTCATCTTCTTTGTCTTTATTATCTTTGTCAGTTTCTTCGTCCGAACTAACAACTCTTTCTGATAAAACAATTTCTAATTTTGAATTAATAAAACAAGACATAAAACGTTTTTTTATGTAAAGATTCAAAATTTTATTTTTTAATCCTTAATTTTCATTATTCTTAACTCTTATTTTTATGAAAAAACTAACATTCCTTGCTCTATTCTTAATCTTTGCAGGTTTTTCTGGAAAAGCTCTTGCTCAATCTCCTGTTCGTTTGGGGCTTAAATTCAATCCTATTATTTCGTCAGTACGAGTAACACACGAAGACAAAAAATCTATTGATGGACTTGATAAAAGTTCAAAATTAGGCTTTTCAGGAGGTTTGATGATGGATTTTGACTTTTCCGAACGTGCTGCTTTTCATACAGGACTTTTGATTGTATCGAAAGGATATGATTACTCTTACCCTACTACTCTGACAAGTACCGACAGTATTCCTATAACAACTACTGAAAATATAAGTATCGATGCAAATATTACGACGGTAGAAATTCCACTAGCTCTCAAGATGCGTTCTGGAGATATTGCAGATGGACTAAGACTGCGTGGTATTTTTGGAGGGCAATTAGGATTAAATGTTTCTTCCAAAACAACTACAGAGCTTATAGGGATTTCTAACGAAAGTCGTAAAACTGGAGATTTTTATCAACCTTTGAGTATTGATTTTTTGGTTGGTGCAGGTGTAGAATATGATATTGACAATGTAGGAACTTTAGATTTTGGGCTGAGTTATCATAATGGACTTACTCGTTTTAATAAAAATAAAAGTAGCGATAGTCGTGCTTTATTAAATTACTTTTCTTTTGATATTGGTTTCTTTTTCTAATCAAAATTGGCACAGTTTTGCTAATCTATTTAAAGAGAGTTTGAGCAATCAAACTCTCTTTTTGCCCAAAAGCTCAAAATTTCTATTTTATTTCCCTATATTTATCTTACTATCTACTCAAAAACTAAGAAGTAAAAATTAAACAAACGACCACTTTTTCAACTTACTGAATATCAATATATTAAGCCCATAATTTTTTCTTATTTTGATTACCTCCCTTTGTCTTTCATAAATTTATGTCTAATCCATTCACATCTTTATTCGAAGTCCCTACTCGCTTAGATTTATCTCTTGAAAAGCATAAAGATTTTGCGATTGTTTCTACTGCTGGAGTAATTGGTTTTCTTGCCCATTGCAGTTTCTTTGTTCTTTTTTGGATTTTTAGTGTTGATTTTATGACTTATTTTAATATAGCAAGTATTCTTACATTTGCTATTATTTATTATATAAACCGTCATTCAGTCGGAAAATATACACTTTTAATCACTATAGCAAGTTTTGAAATCATCATTCATGCCATTTTTGCTGTTCTAATTTTGGGTTGGACTTCTAACTTTCATCTATATCTTTTTGTGCCTATGTTGTCCACTTTTTTGGTGGGAAAAGCAAATAGATTATCTTCATATATCATTAATCTTTCTTCGATTTCTGTTTACATCTTTTTGGCTGTTTATACTAATTTATCACTTCCTTTTGAGAGTATTTCTGAAACTGGAATGTTTACTTTCGAAATCTTAAATATCACAAATGTATCCTCTATCGTAATTATTGTTACAATTTATTATAGTTATATAGCAGATAAATCTTCACAAGAACTCGTAAAAATAAATGACGAATTAAAAGAGCAAAGCCGAAAAGTAATGACTTTTAATAATGAACTTGCTCAACAAACAGAAGAACTCCAAATCCAATCCGAGCAATTAGAACACTCAAACAAACACACAACAGACAGTATTAGATATGCACTACGTATTCAAGAAGCTGTTTTGCCTACCATTTCTGATTTAAAAGACTTGTTTGGAAATAAAAATGTAATGACTTTTTATAGCCCAAAAGATATTGTTTCAGGAGATTTTTATTGGGCAAAGGAAAAAAATGGTAGTAAAGTAATTGCAGTAGCAGACTGTACAGGACACGGTGTTCCGGGGGCAATGCTCACTATGATAGGGGAAAGTTTTTTGAATAATATTATTTTGGAAAAAGGAATTACAGAACCTTCTATGATTTTAGATGCCTTACAAGTTTATTTTTCTGCTCTTTTTAAGGGAGGCACTCATAATATACAAGATGGAATGGATATTTCTATTGCAAAAATAGATTCTAAAAATCAAAAATTACATTTTGCAGGAGCTAGAAACCCAATAACTTATATTCAAAATGGAGAAATGAAAACCATTCAAGGTGATAGAATGAGTATCGGAAATGCAAAAATAAAGCTCAAATCATTTGATACATTTACAAATCATCAGATAGATATTTCTGTTCCTACCACTTTTTATATGTACACAGATGGCTACCAAGACCAATTTGGAGGAAAAAAAGATAGAAAATTTTATAGCAAAAATCTAAGAAATTTGTTCTTTAATATTCATCAAAAACCAATGTCAAGGCAAAGAACACAACTAAAAATGACATTTGTAAAATGGTGTGATTTTGCCAAACAAACAGATGATGTTACAGTTCTAGGAATAAAAATAGACCCAAATGAAAAACCAAAACCAAAAAAAGAATTAGCTTCTGAAAGACTGTTTAGAGAAATAATGGAAGAAGAAGAAAAAAAACTGTTTTAAGTAGCTACTTAGAAATCAAAATTAAATAACATACTCATTTTTAAAAAATAAGTTGTTGATATTCAATACATTAAACTTATAGTCGTTCCTCAAAACAGTTTTGATATTTCTTACACAATCATTTTTTCAATCGGAATAACCAAAATTCCTTCTGCACCAGCTCCTTGAAGTGCATCAATTTTCTCCCAAAAATCATCTTCATTAATTACGGTATGAATCGAAACCCAATTATCATCTGCCAAAGGCATAATTGTTGGGCTTTTCAAACCAGGGAGAACAGAAATAACTTGCTCTAACTTCGATTTTGGAGCATTCAGAAGAATATATTTATTTTTATTTGAGCGTCTTACCGACTGCATTCTAAACAAAAGTTTTTCAAAATTTTTGCGCTTTTCGCCATTAAAATCTGGATTAGCTACCAAAACAGCCTCCGATTTCAAAACCGTTTCTACTTCTTTTAATCCATTACTCAAAAGTGTACTTCCCGAACTCACAATATCACAAACTCCTTCTGAAAGACCAATACTAGGCGCAATCTCTACCGAACCACTAATCATGTGAATATCAGCATTGACATTTTTTTCTTTAAAATAATCTGCCAAAATTTTTGGATAAGACGTAGCAATACGTTTTCCATCAAAAAAAGAAACATCGTCATAGGTTGTCCCTCTAGGAACTGCCAACGACAAACGGCACTTTGCAAAACCCAACCTATCGACAAGGTCTAATTTTTTTCCTTTTTCAAGCATTACATTTTCACCAATAATTCCGACATCGGCAACGCCATCTTGCACGTATTCTGGAATATCGTCATCTCTTAAAAATAAAATTTCTAATGGAAAATTAGAGGCTTCTGCACGCAAAGCATTTGGGCTAGTCGTGATTTGGATTCCACATTCTTTGAGTAAAGCAAGTGATTTTTCACTCAAACGACCCGATTTTTGTATCGCTATTTTCAAACGATTTGAATTTTCTGTATTATTAAATGACATAGACATTTATTTTTATAGTATTCTAATTAATAATTTTGTTTTAGTAATTTCATTATTAGTTTAAGTGTCAAGGCTTGAACTAAAAGGAAAAAAGCAAAATTACAGAAAAATAAAGTATCCAATTTTTAAAAAATATTAATCAATAAGGAATTGCTAATTTAAAACCTGTTTCTTTCTCAAAAACAGCTCGCCAATCTACTCCATATTCTTCATTCATTTTTTTCATTAATTGAGCATTATTTTGTTTTGCTTTTTTGGCTTCATCACTCCCCAGTGTGCAGCCTGCAATTCTTTTCATACGAAATCCATATTTTTCTGTAATCGGATTTTCATCATCTAAATAACCTACTGGTAGTGATTCTCCATAAATTTGAAAAGTAGGTAAGACTTCAATATTTTCTGTTGTGATTGTGTCAGCTTGATTTTTGTCACTTGTTTGAGTTGTCTTTTTTGAATTATTGCAACTCATGAAAAGTAAAATTGCTAGAGGTAGAATAAATAGATATTTCATAGTTTTTGATTAAATTAAAACTTTGTTGATGGTTTGCATAATATTG
The DNA here is from genome assembly GCA_937136415.1 of uncultured Cytophagales bacterium. Taxonomy (GTDB): domain Bacteria; phylum Bacteroidota; class Bacteroidia; order Cytophagales; family Bernardetiaceae; genus Bernardetia. The sequence continues at coordinate 23,920 of CAKZOK010000174.1, forward strand.
TCGGTGTAGCTTTGCTAAAATACCGACAACGGCGAAGTGTTATTTATAAACAGGGTTTTAAGTTGCAGAGCAACGTAATATTAGTGTTTTTTTAAAATCATCACAAATTATATTGCATTGCTCTGCAATTTTTTGAAAAATACTCTTTTTACTTTCATTCTACAAATATTGTGTTGCTCTGCAACTAAGAATGATTTTTAAAAAGAAAAAAACTATCTTTGCATCTTACTTCAATATAAATTTGATATAAAATAATTGAAAATATACGTTCTACAAAATGACAGCACAAGAATTACAAACCAAGCTAGACAAATCTTTAGAAAAATATGAAATTGTAATTGGTCTTGAAGTCCATGCTCAACTTCTAACCCAAACAAAAGCCTATTCTTCTGACCCAAATGAATACGGAAATGCACCAAATACAAATGTAAGTGTAATTACGCTCGCTCACCCTGGTACACTTCCAAAATGCAATAAAAAAGTATTGGAATATGCTATCAAAATGGGAGTTGCTTGTGATTGTGATATTACCGAATACAACATTTTTGATAGAAAAAATTATTTTTATCCCGATTTGCCAAAAGGCTATCAGATTACACAAGACAAAACGCCAATTTGTAGAGGTGGTTTTATCAAAATTACGCTCCCAAATGGTGATGAAAAAAGCCTAGAACTTACACGCATTCACATGGAAGAAGATGCAGGAAAATCGATGCACCTTGCTGCCGAAGTAGATACGCTTGTAGATTTGAATCGTGCTGGTGTTCCTTTGATTGAGATTGTGTCCGAACCTGTTTTGCGTTCTAGTGAAGAGGCATATTATTATTTGCAAGAAGTTCGTCGTATGCTTCGTTACTTAGAAATTTGTGATGGAAATATGGAAGAAGGTTCGATGCGTTGTGATGCAAATATTTCTGTAAGATTAAAAGGAGAAAAAACATTTCGTACTCGTGTGGAGGTCAAGAATATGAACTCATTTAGAAATGTACAAAGAGCCATTGATTTTGAAGTAGTTCGTCAAGTTGAGTTTTATGAAAATCCAGAAACAGAAGGCGAAATTTATGGAGAAACTCGTATGTTTGATGCAAATACAGGAAATACATACAGTCTGCGTGCAAAAGAAACTCTGAATGATTATCGTTATTTTCCAGAGCCAGATTTGCAACCTTTGATTGTCAGTCAAGAATATTTACAAACCATAAAAGCTGCACTTCCTGCACTTCCTCGTGAATTGAAGGAGCGTTTTATGAAAACATACCAACTTTCAGAATATGATACCAATATTTTGATTGATGATAAAGAAACAGCTTTGTATTTTGATGAATTATGTCAGAAAAATAAAAACTATAAAGCTGCATCAAATTGGATTACTAATATTGTAAAATCGTATTTGAATGAAAATAAAATCTCTTTTTCCAATTTTTCTTCAAAAATAAATACAGACAAAATGACTCAACTTATTGAATTAGTTGATTCAAATAAAGTAAGTTTTGCTTTAGCAGCTCAAAAACTTTTTCCTGCTTTGGTAGAAGATTCTACAAAATCAGCAGAAGAAAAAGCAAAAGAATTGGATATGATTCAAAGTAGTGATGAAGATTCTATTTTACCAATCGTAAAAGAAGTTTTAAATCAATTTCCAGACAAAGTAGCTGCTTATAATGGTGGAAAAGTAGGTTTGTTAGGAATGTTTATGGGACAGGTTATGAAAAAATCTAAAGGAAAAGCCGACCCAAAAGTAGCAAGTACATTAATTGAACAAGAATTAGAAAAAATGAAATAAAAATTATTTTTTATTACAGCTTATCACAGTTATTTTTTCATGTGTGGTTAGTTCCTTAGAACTAAATTTATCACTTCCTCAAAAACATAATATACATACAACAAAACACTTTTGAGAAAGTGATAAATAGCAACTTATTTAGTTTCTATTCCCAATAATAAAAATAATAAAAAATGGTTCAATTCTGAACCATTTTTTTTATGAAAAATTATAGAATATTTTAAATCAAAACGTTTTGCAGAAAATAGAGTTAAATAAAATATCAACGTAATTTTTACAAACTACATTTTTATTATAGCAATTTATTACAAAAAATTATGAAAAAAATATTGATTACAGGAGGTTCTGGGCTTGTTGGAAGCCGTCTTACAGAACTTTTACTCGCAAGTGGCAAATATGAAGTCATGCATTTTAGTCGTTCGGGAAAAGAAATTGCAGGTGCTACCGTTTATAAATGGGACGTAGAAGCTGGCCAACTGGAAGAAGAAGCTTTACAAAAAGCTGATTGCATTATTCATTTGGCAGGTACTGGAATTATGGAAAAGGCGTGGATTGATTCTCAAAAAGAAAAAATAATGGAGAGCAGAACACTCTCAACAGCTCTTTTGGTAGAAAAACTAACTGTACTTGACCATCAAGTCAAAACCTATATTGGAGCTTCTGCCATTGGTTATTATGGAATCGAAGAAAGCAACAAAACAACTTCAAAACACGAAAAAGACGCAGCAGGAAGCGATTTTTTGGCGCAAGTATGTGTAGAATGGGAAAAAGCACACGCCGAAGTTCCTTCAACTATTCGTTCTGCCATTATTCGTGTAGGAATTGTTTTGAGTGATAAAGGTGGCGCACTTATAGAAATGGCAAAACCTGTAAAAGCGTGGGCTGGAGCTGCTTTAGGAGATGGAAATCAAGTAATTTCTTGGATTCATATAGATGACCTTTGCCGAATTTTTATAAAAGCTATTGAAGATGATAAAATGAATGAAACCTATAATGCTGTTGCTCCAAATCCTGTAACAAATGCAGAGCTGACACGCATTATTGCCAACACTTTAGACAAACCTTTATTTTTGCCAAACGTTCCCGAACCTGCAATGTACTTGCTTTTGGGGCAGCAAGCAGAAGCCGTTTTGAGAAGTATAAAAGCCAGTGAAGACAAAATAGTAAAGGCAGGTTTTGAGTTTGATTTTGTTGATGCTCAAAAAGCTGTTGAAGATTTTTATAAATAGCATTTAAACCCTAAGAGTCTTCGAAGACCCTTAGGGTTTTACATTACTCTCCCAAAATCATTTTTTCTACTTCTTTTTTGGCTGACTGTAGCCTTTGTTGGTCTTTTAGCGTAGCGACACCAACAAATACACACACAAAATCAATTCTTAAACAACTTCTTTAGCAAAAAAATTAGAATTTTGATTTTCATTTCTTCTTTTGTTCCAACAAAAACAAAGGACGCACACGAGAAGGGTTATAATTGTGATTTGTCATTCGTTTTATCAACAAAGTATCTTTTTCATTTTGAGCAAATAAAAGCATTTTTTGATAATCATTTTCTTTGAGTAAAAAATAATTTAAGCCCAAACGCTTTATTTTATTTTTATTTTTCAAATAATACTCAAATTCTTCTTTCCTAATATGAGTAGCCAAACGATATAAGTTTTCCTCTAAAATCTCTTCCTTCAAACGCTGCTCTGGAAGCCATGGCAAAGCATCAATTTTAGTTTTGAAAGTAAAATACTCAGCAAATGATTTATGTAAAATCAATAACTTTATTTTTAAATTTAATTTTTCGCTTTGTTTTTCAAAATTATCTGTTACAGCCTTGTAAGTTTGATTATCTGGGTCGTGAAGAATTGGTTTGTAGGATTGAGATGAGAAAATGGAAAGCATAATCAAAAACAAAAAAAGTAGATTCGAAACCCTAAAACCCTTAAAGACTCTTAGAATTTTAAAATCTAAAACAGGAATCAAAACTACCCACAAAACACCAAAAAGCATAAAAAAACGGTAACTCACTCCCTCCAAATCCCACTTAAAGACAGGCAAAAGAAGTAAAGAAAGTGTAATTGCTATTACTTTGTAAAATAGAGTTATTTTATTTTTATTTGATTTATACTTTAATGAAATACAACCAACAAACAAACTTACTACCAAAACAAAAAGCGAAATAATCATTTCCATTCTCCAAAAAACAGAAATTCTTTCACCTCCCAAACTCTCCCAAAACTGATAAGGCACAAAGGAAAATCCACCCAAAGCATCGTGTATTCTTCTCCATTGCGACCAATATTCTGTCAAATCAATTCTCAAAAAACTTATAAAAATCAAAACCAAAATCCCTATAAAAACAAGTTTTAATTGATTTATTTTGGCAAGAATAAAAACGCAAATCCAAATGAGGGCAACAAAAAAAGTCAGTTTATGTGAAAAATAATTGAGAAGCAAAACAAAAAATAAAAGTAAAAATTGATAAATTAAATTCTGTTTTTTTGATGAAAATTCTTTAGGAAAAACAATCCAAAATAAAATTAAACTAATACTTCCTAATAGATTTTTAGGATATTGAGAAACAAAATAAGTCAGATGAGGACTACATAAAATCAAAACTCCTACAAAAAGAGCTATTTTTTGAGTAGAATATTTTTTTATTAAGAAGACTGTCAGAAAAGTAAAAATCCCTACCAAAACAGAAAGTCCTATTTTATAAGCAATTATATAATCTTGAAAAATAAAATAAAATAAAGTCAGAAAATAATAAATAATAGAAGCATCGCCAGTGTGTGCCTTGCCTGTTTCGACTAAAGATTGCATTTGCACCAAATAAAAATAAGCGTCCCAGCCATTTACAAAATCTGTTTGAAAAAGTGCATAAGCTCTCAAAAATGAGCTTAAAAAACTTATCAAAAATACAGAAAGCAAAAAATATAGTGTTTTATGTGCTTCATAATTTTTATACAAAATTGATTTCATTGGTGTAAAATTATCCTTTTAAAAAAAATTGAGGTTTTTTAATAAATCATTTATTCAATAAGTTAGACAAAATTACAAGCAAGTTTGTATTTTTGATAAAAAAAAATATGAAAGAATTAGATATACAAGCCATTCGACAGTTTGGAAACATAGAATTTTTGGCTCGTCAAGTAGTCGAAGGTTTTATTTCAGGGCTTCACAAGTCGCCTTATCACGGTTTTTCGGTAGAGTTTGCCGAGCATCGAATTTATAATACAGGAGAAAGCACTCGCCATATCGATTGGAAAGTTTATGCACGAACCGACAAACTTTTTGTCAAACGCTACGAAGAAGAAACCAATCTAAGGGCGCAACTTTTGATTGATGTTTCGCCTTCTATGTATTATCCACGAGAAGGAAAGTACGAAAATGGAAAGATTACTTTTTCAATTATGGCTGCTGCTTCTATTGCTTATATGCTTCAAAAACAGCGTGATGCTATCGGTGCGACTACTTTTTCGGATAAATTAGAACTTCAAACGCCTATAAAAGCAACTTCAAAACATATTCATACCATTTTTTTAGAATTTCAAAGGCTATTAAATCAGCCTGCACCAAATAATAAAAAAACATCGACAGCAAAGGTGTTGCACGAAATGGCAGAACGATTACACAAACGTTCTTTAGTTATTATTTTTAGTGATATGTTGGATAATATGAATGATAGCGACGAACTTTTTGCAGCTCTTCAACACCTCAAGCACCGTCATCATGAAGTTCTTCTATTTCATGTAAAAGATTCCAAAACAGAAACCGAATTTGATTTTGAAGACCGTCCGTATATTTTTACAGACGTAGAAACAGGCGAAAAAATAAAACTGCAACCAGCAGAAGTACGAGAATATTATCAGCAGCAAACCAAAGCAAAAGAACAAGCTCTAAAACTCAAAAGTGGACAATATAAAATTGATTTTGTAGAGGTGGATATTCGTCAGCCAATGGACAAAATTTTGTTGCCTTATCTTATAAAACGTGCTAAAATGAAATGATTTTTGCAGTAATCAGTAAAGTAGTTACCAGTTAATTTCAATATCTATTTTTTGTTCGATAATTATATTAGGTCTGACTTGGACAAAATAAGCCTTCTCAAAGTTTTAAATGCTGATTTTAAACTGGTCAGATCTAGAGTACAGACCAATTTAAAATAGAAGTTAGTGTTTATAAAAATGAAAATCGCTAACTCACTACTGTTTTAGTTGCATTATAAGATATAAAAATTATACAAATCTTATAAAAAGGCTGCTTGCAGTCAAATTAAGCATAAAATAAAATTGTAATATTCTAATTTACTGATAGTTAGTAAATAATTATATTTGTATTCTCATTCTCTCTGTTTAAAAAAATATTTGTATTTCATTCTAAAATCTGACTTTGTAAATTTATCTAGCTACAAATCCTAAAAAAATTTGTAGCTTTTTTTTGCTATTTTTTTTAGACCTCAAATGGTTTACGTTCTAATAAGTTAAATTTGTAGTATAAATAATTAGTAATTGCTATTTTATTTAGCATAAAATTCTTATATTAGCCTTATCAAAAAGGAGGTAATAGAAGTTTTACTAAAAAAATTATCAATCTTTTACACACCAAATTTACCTTTCAATTATGCAAACGCTTTCACAAAACACTACCAATACTATATTCAAAACAGCAAAATTAGTGATGGTAACAGCAGCCAACAACAATAAATATTATGAAATGAAACAAATTTCTGATGATATTTTTTCAGTTTCTTATGGAAGAGTAGGGCAACGAGCTGCCAAAAATCAATATTCGATGTATCAATGGGCAAGCAAATACAGAGAAAAAATACGAAAAGGCTATAAAGATGTAACACACTTATTTGTAGAAGAATTAGAAAAAAAATCTTCAAAAAACAACTCCAATTCTTCTACTTCTTTAGCTTCTTGGTCGGCTATCAAAAACGGCGAAGTGCGTGAACTTTTTCGCCACCTAACACAATATGCAAACCGTTCTTTATCACATAATTATGAAGTTTCGGCTGCCGATGTTACGATGGCGCAGGTAGAAGAGGCTCAAAATATTTTAGATAATCTAACTAAAAAAGTAGATTTTAAATCTAAAAAAATAAGTAAAAAAGAATTAGAAAAGTTTGATACAATTAGTTTTAATACTCTTTTATTAGAAATGTATAGTATTATTCCACGCAAAATGGAAAGTGTTCAGAAGTATCTTTTAGAATACACAACAGCAAAAACAGTTTCGAAACAGATTATAGAAAGAGCTAGAAAAATACTGACCAACGAACAAGAAACACTAGATGTAATGCGTGGCGAGGTAGAATTAAGGTTGCAACAAGAAAAGAAAGAAAATCTAAAAACAAAAGCAACAAAAAACAAACAAAGTGAAAAAACACTCTTAGACGCACTAGGAATTGAAGTCAATATTTTAGACAATCAGAAAGCAAAAGATGCCCTTCAAATCAAGCGCATCAAAAAAATGATGCAAGCAGAAGTAGGCAAATTTGTCAATGCTTATGCCGTCAAAGATGTTGCTCAAGAACAAATTTTTGATAAGGCTTTAAAGGAAAGCAAATACAGAACAACTCAATTATTATGGCACGGAAGCCGAAATGAAAACTGGCTTTCTATCTTAAAAACAGGTTTGGTTTTGCGCCCTACCAACGCACTCATTACAGGAAAAATGTTTGGTTATGGTCTTTATTTTGCCGACAACTGCCGAAAATCATTGAATTACACATCGCTTAGAGGTTCGCACTGGACAGGTGGAAACGATAATAAAGCTTTTTTGGCAATTTATGAAATTCATACAGGAAGACAATTAAAAATTGAGGAATACAAAGATTGGTGTAGCAATCTGACATATCCAAACCTCAAAAAACAAAATTCCGAAGCCGATTCTCTCTTTGCAAAAGGTGGAATAGATTTACTCAACAATGAATTTATAATCTATAAAGAAAATCAATGTACGATTCGATATTTGGTCGAAGTGCAATACTAAGTAGCTGACACTTTCCAAGTGTCATTAAACATAATATTTCTGACAGTTGGAAACTGTTAGCTACCTATAAAACTTCTCAACTCTAAATCTAAATTAACTATGAAAACTCTCTCTTTGATTGATATACAACTTGTGGCACATGAGCATTTCAAAAAACGTGGTTTTACGACTACTTTAGATGTAAAAAATGAGCTTCGAAAAAATGGTTTTCACGCCATTCAGTCGGAAGTTTCGCTTTGGATGGACGAACTTGCGACAGAAGAAGAATGGGATTATGAATGCAATGGAACATTTAGAATGTATTCTTTAGGCGATGATGAGCAGTATTCGGCAACGCTTTATATGGTAAAAGGAAATGCTTTTTGGGAAGGAGAATTACATGGAAAAACAATTTGGGTTACTCATGGCGCAATCGGAAGTACAATGCAGAACCGAACAGTTCATGAGCATACATTTCCAAAAAGCCGTATTGCGTGGGCAAATTGGAAACAAATTATTACCAGAAATTATCAACATGGTTTTAAGGCTATTGATAATCCATTTATTGCTCGTTTGCGTTTGCGCTCCTTGTATCAAAATTATAGATTACAAAACCCTGTTTCTTGCCTTATTTCATACAGAAATACAAAAAAATACTTAGCAAAAGGAAGTCAATGGATAGAAATGCAAGGAAATTATGTCTTGGGTTGGGAGCTACCAAAACAACAAAAAGAACTCAAAAGAATGCTTCGTAAAAAGGAATGGAATAGTGTACAGGTCAGTTTCCAAATGATTCATGTGCATCACGAAGAAACCTCTCACAAAGAACCTTTGTTGGTAGATAATATAGCAAAACCAATTATGGAAATTGATAATTCAAATATTTATGAAATAGAATTATCGTACTCAAATGGAGAAACACTTTACCTAAGTGCCTATGATTGGGAATGGGAAACCGAACTTTTACCTTTGGTGCGTTGGCTGACTTTATAATAAAATATGAAATTAGAGGCGAGAGATAAATGTAAGAGTTTTGTAACTAAACCTTAAAAGCAAAAACCGTTTTTAGAATAGTTCTAAAAACGGTTTTTGTATTTATTTTTTTTCTACTGATGTATTTTTCTTAAATAAATCATTCCTTACATCATCTTTATCCAAGGTTCTGTATTTTCGGTGACGCATATAATCCATAAAATAACCTGCTGCTGGAAAAACCACAGACATTATTAAGATAAATACGATTAGTGCCATTTTGCTGCTCATAACTATATATTGTATTGAATGGTAAATTACTGATTATTAGCCTGAAAACATGTTGTTTTCCTTTTTGTTAAATAAATACCTTATTGATATTAATTATATTCTTAAATCTAACTTCTAAATTGGTTTTATCATTTCAAAAAAGAGTTCTGTTCCTTGTCTTGGTTTAATGCTATTATAACATCTTTTGAGAGTCTTTATTTCAAAGTCAGCTTCAAAAATCATTCGATATTCGTGTATATTTCCTCCAAAAGGTGGGCTCTCTTGCTCTTCTTGAATAGGAAAATCAAATAAAAGTCCGATTAGTTTTCCTTCTTTTTTCAAAAGTTGATTCATTTTTTTTGCGTATTCTATTCTCAAATGTGGGTCTAAGGCACAAAAAAAAGTTTGTTCGACAATCAAATCAAAGAAATTAAAATACTCTGAATTTTGTCCTTCAAATCTAAAAAAATCATCTTTTATCAAATGTTCTTTTGGAAAAGTAGGACAACGCTTAGAAAATTCCTTCAAAGGTTGGGCTGCCAAATCAAGTACATAGACATTGGTAAAGCCTTTTTTATGTAAAAATTCAGCTTCATAACTATTGCCTCCTCCTGGAATTAGAATATTTAGCGTTTTATTTTTTTCCTCTTTTTCTATCAATCTACCAAAATAAGCAACCAAAGGAGGGCTGGCATAACCAATATCCCAAGGTATATCCGAATTTTTGTAGCGATTTTGCCAATAAGAAGAATTGAAAGAGGTAGAAGAAGTATTCATAAAACAATTATTATATATGCTTGAAATACAAAATTACAAATTTATTAATGAAAAATAGCACTCGTTTTTATTCTGGTCAGACAAATTCATTTTTTAAATTATAGATTTTTAATAAAAAAGTTGTATTTTTGTAGCAATGCACTAAAAAATATCAATTTTATAAATTGTCATTTATGAAACATTCAAAGATACATTTGACCAACTTACAAGAAAAAATATCAAAACATGAAATTTTTGTAATTTTTGTCTTTTCTATTTTTTCTAAAAATATTTATACTATTTAAAAACCGTTTACTTTTTTAAGATAAACGGTTTTTTTATGGAATTTAATTTGGTGTTTTTCAAATTCTGAAATAAATTCTCTTACAAAACACAAAAAAAGAAATTACCCAATAATTTTTATAGATTTTAATTCTCCAATTTTACATTACAAATTCTTATGTACAACTCAAATAACGCCTCAAATTATCGCTATCGTCGCATTTTATTAAAACTTAGTGGCGAGGCTCTTATGGGAAAACAACAATTCGGAATCGATGCCGAAAGATTAGAACAATATGCTTTAGAAGTAAAAAAAGCAGTTGATGAAGGCTTACAAGTGGCTATCGTAATTGGAGGAGGAAATATTTTTAGAGGAATGCAATCTCCCAAAATCGGCATTGACAGAGTGCAGGGCGACTATATGGGAATGCTTGCCACTTCTATCAACGGAATGGCGTTGCAATCTGCCCTTGAGCAAGTTGGCGTTTATACTCGTTTGCTTTCAGGTATCAAAATGGAGCAAATTTGTGAGCCGTATGTGCGTCGTCGTGCTATTCGTCATCTTGAAAAAGGACGTGTCGTTATTTTTGTAGCTGGTTTGGGAAGTCCTTATTTTACGACGGATTCGGCTGCTTCGCTTCGTGCTATCGAAATTGGTGCCGATGTAGTTTTGAAAGGAACACGAGTAGATGGCGTTTATTCAGAAGACCCAGAAAAAAACCCTGATGCTGTTCGTTACTCAAATTTATCGTTCCAAGAAGTCTATAATAAAGGTTTGAATATTATGGATATGACTGCTTTTACGCTTTGTAGAGAAAATAATTTGCCAATTATTGTTTTTGATATGAATGAAGAAGGAAATCTTTTGAAAGTCTTGCACGGAGATGAAATTGGAACGCTTATTACTGAATATTAGAAATTTCTTAAATTACGGATTACGGATTACGGATTACGGATTACGGAAATTTCATTAAAATGATTTTCTTTAAAAATATAAATTTGTAATTCGTTTTTTTTATTTTGGGTCATTTTTCTTTAGACAATAATACTTTTATTTTGACTATTCTTTCGGCTATGCTTTGGGAAATTGAGATTTATTTTAGCACAAACCATTCAGAGCATAAGATGTAGATTTAAAAAGAATGGAGTTGTTATTGATATTGATTGAAATGAAAGCCTATCTGTTGTTTCATTTTATAGAAAAGATAGAGCTACTTACTTTATTAACTACATAAAAAATCTATTATGAAAAAGCTGTTTTTCTACCTCATTATTCTAACTTTCTTTCTGCCTTATTTAAGTACTGCACAAAATTACAATCCCAGTTCCTATAAATTAGATAGAGTAGAGTTATCGCAAGAAGAACAGAAGCTGTACAATCTAATTATGGAGTATCGAAAACAGAAAGGACTTCCTAGTATTCCACTTTCCAAATCTCTGACTTATGTTGCGCAAGTTCACGCTTGGGACGTAGCTGTCAATAAACCTAATGCTAATCGTGAGTGCAACATGCACAGTTGGTCTAGTGCTGGCTCTTGGTCGTCGTGTTGTTATACCAAAGACCACGCACAAGCAAAATGTATGTGGAATAAGCCTAGAGAAATGACTAATTACAAAGGAAACGGTTATGAGATTTCTTCTGGAGGAGGAAGCTCTATGACAGCAGAAAGTGCTTTGAAGAGTTGGAAGGGTAGCAAAGGACACAACAATGTCATTATTAATAATGATATTTGGAAAAATTCTAACTGGCAAGCTATCGGAATTGGTATGTATGAAGGCTATGCGATGGTATGGTTTGGAAAAAGCAAAGATGAGCAAAAAACAAGTATGGGTTTTGGTTCGTCTTCAAATACAGATAATGTCGCAGGAAAAGAAATGCAAAAGGGAAATTCTATGACTACAAATCAGCGCATTTATTCTCCCAACAAACAACATTATTTGGTTATGCAGTCTGATGGAAATTTAGTAGTTTACACAAAAAATGACCATCCAATTTGGGCAACAGATACCTATGGAAAAGGAAATGGTTGTAGATTGGATATGCAAACTGATGGACATTTGGTAATTTATAATGCTAATAATCGTGCTATTTGGGCATCTGGAACACATAGCTCTCGTAATGCAAAGTACGCACAGAAAGAATGGAAACCTATCAAAATGGTATTTACAAATGGTGGTTTTGTAACCCTTATTAGTGCAACTGGAAAAATAGTCTGGACAAGCAAAAATAGCAAAGGCGAACGTCTTTAAAATTAAATTAGTCTTTTTCTAAAATTTAAAAGCTCATTTATTCTAAAGAAATAAGTGAGCTTTACTTTTTTTGTAAAAAAATTTATATCTACTTACCTAAAAATACAAAATGACACAAATTTCAATTAGCACAGGAATCGGAATAAGTATTTTTTATACATTTTTTTTAGGAGGTATCTTCGTTTTATTTCTTTTTCTCCCAAAAAGTGAGGCTACAAATAAATATTTTTATTTTGTAATGATTACAATTCCATTAATGTTATTTGGAATTTATTATTTTCTTTTATTTTGGACAACCTTCAAAACAGATAACCAAAAACTAATCATAGAACAAAAAGCCCTTTTCAAAAATGAAACAAAAGAGTTTGAAAATATAGAAAAGATAACTTTTTATCATCGCAAAGGAAATTATGCCCTACAAATTGAATCTAAAAACAGAGAAAAGCCCACTCAATATTTTGGCTTTTCGAAGAGTAATAAAAAAGAAGTTCAGATTTTTTTAGAAAAAACTAATTTTGAGATTGAGTATAGGTAGGTTTAATTATCATTGCAATAACACATCAATAATCTATAAAAATTTCCTACTTCTTTTTAGGCTTTCTCTTCGAAGTGCTTCTATTTTTCTTCTTCCCTGCATCTTTCGGATTTAGAAAGCGTTTTTTGTGATGAAAAGCTCCTTTGTAGGTTGGGTCTTCTCGCTGTTTGATAAAATCTAGTGCTTTTATTAGTTTTTGATTTTCTTCAAAAGGCGTTTGAGTAATTTCTACTTCGGTCGGGATTCTTTCCTTTGGAATTTCTTTTCCAATTAACTTTTCTATTTTTTTGATATGATGAGCATCTAAAACATTTGCAAAAGTAATCGCAATTCCTTCTTTTTCTGCTCTTCCTGTGCGCCCAATTCTGTGTACATAATCATCGTATTGCTTCGGAACTTCAAAATTAATAACGTGGCTCACATCACTCACATCTAAGCCTCGTGCTGCTACATCAGTGGCTACCAAAATACGAATATCTCCCTTTTTAAAATCATCAAAAGAATTACTACGTGTGTTTTGGTCTTTGTTGCTATGAATCACTCTTACACTATCATCAACTTTTCTGCCCAAAAATTTATAGACATTATTGGCTACCTCTTTCGTTCTTGTAAAGACAATTACTTTATTAAAAATTTCTTTTTCTTGAAGTAAAAAATCTAACAGATTTATCTTAGTTCTGAAATTTGGGACTTCATAATATTTTTGCTCTACCGTTTCGGCAGTAACAGCAACAGGCGAAATATTTATTTCTTCTGGAAACTCCAAAAAATCGTGTGTCAGTTTTACTACTTTCTCTGGCATAGTTGCCGAAAAGAGTGCATTTTGTCGTTTTTTGGTAGGTATAATTTCAAGTAATCGGTTGATTTGTGGCATAAAACCCATATCCAAAATACGGTCTGCCTCGTCCATTATCATTGTCTTGATTTGGCGTAAATTCAATTCATTTCGATTATAAATATCCAACAACCTTCCTGGAGTTGCGATAATCAAATCCATTCCTTCACGCACTTGTTCGAGTTGCCTTTTTATGCTTCCACTTCCACCATACAAAGCCACAGCCCGTAAATCGGTATATTTACTAAGCATTTCGAAATGCTCATAAATCTGAATTGCAAGTTCACGAGTAGGCGCAAGAATCAGCGCACGAGGATTTTCACCCTGTGCATATTTTAGCTTCATCAAAAGTGGCAACATAAAAGCAGCCGTTTTTCCTGTTCCTGTTTGTGCCACACCAATTACATCGTGTCCTGCCGAAAGCAAAGGAATTGCCTGTTCTTGAATCGGACTAGGTTTTTCATATCCAGCCTCTTCAATGGCATTTAATAATTGACGGTTTAATTTAAAATCTTCGAATTGCATAATTTATTCAGTTAATTCCTATTTACTAGGAAAAGGCAAGCCATTTTCCCTACAAATACATGTATTTTTTTATTTTCACTTCCTCTTCTCTCGCCCCAAATCCCTCCCTTCACATTCAACTAAACATCGGATTGGATTCCCAAAATCTGTAATTACTGGTGTCTTCAAAAATTTTAGTGAGTATTTTTTTATCTATTTCTGTAAATTCTACATCTCTACGCACCATCATTCGTTCGGCTGTTTTGAAAAGTGCATCAATATGCGTACTCACAAATTTGGTTTGATGATTGCCATTGCCCCACGAAAAAGAAGGAATAAATTTTGGTGGAAAACCTTCACCAAAAACATTTGCACCTGTTCCTACTACGGTTGCTGTATTAAACATTGTACAAATTCCAGATTTGCTATGGTCGCCCATCAAAAGCCCACAAAATTGCAACTCTGTTTTTTCATAATTTTTTTCTGAATAATTCCAAATACGAACAGTTCCATAGTTATTTTTGAGATTCGAACAGTTGGTAGCTGCACCCAAATTGCACCATTCTCCAATTACTGCATTTCCCAAAAATCCATCATGACTTTTATTCGAATAACCAAAAAATACGCAGTTGCTGACTTCTCCACCTACTTTACAAAATTTTCCGATGGTGGTATCTCCTCGCATATTTGCACCTGTATTAATTACAGAACCTTCGCCAAGCGCAAACGAACCACGGATAATTGCGCCCTCTTCGATACTTGCATTTTTTCCGATATAAATTGAGCCTTTTTCTGCATTCAGAATGGCAGCTTTTATGGTAGCTCCTTCTTCAATAAAAATTCGTTCTTGATTATATAAAATGGTATTTTTGTCTGTAACAATTTGGCTTTTGCGCCCTGTTGTAATCAAATCAAAATCCTTTTCAATTTCTTGTTTGTTGGCACGGAAAATATCCCATGTTCTTTCTAAAAACTGAATATTTATTTTTTCTGTCTTTTGTTTGGCAGCTTTCAAAGCAAAATCATAAAACTTGTCTATACTTTCGAATTGCTGCTTTGTTTTGAAGGCAATAAGTTCGCTTCCTTGTTTTGTATCCGAAAAAAATGCAGTTTCTGATGGCAGTGATTCCAGTTTTTTATAAAATTCTGTATTTGGAAGAATTGCTCCATTTATATATAAATTTTCTGTTTCATTATTATTGATAAGAAAATGAATCGGAAATTTTTCTTGTAAATAATCTTGTGTCAGAAATGAAAAAGTATAATTTTGATTTTCAGAATTATTATTTTCTGTATTTTTTAAATACTGATTAAAATACGTTTCAAATTTTTCTTTAATGGTCAGAATCCCAACACGCAAATCTGCGATAGGGCGAGTAAAAGTGAAGGGCAAAAGATGAGTGCGAAGAGAAGGAGAATCAAAAAAAATGGTATTCATAGCAAAAATATAACAGAAAAAATAAATTGGTTTTAATCTTACAAAGTTACTAAAAGTCTGTTATAAGTTTGCTTTATTTTATTAGTTATCTAGCAAATCAGAAGAAGACGAAAAAGAAATATTGTTTTCTTTCATTTTTTGATGCAGCCATTCTGTCGCTTCTTTTTCACTTTTAAATACTTTGTATTCATTAAGAGGAGGTTGTATTAAAAATATTCCTTGTAAGATTACTTTATATAAAACACTAGACGCTATAAAAGCCATTGCTTTGCAATTAATTATTTTTTCTTTATTTTCCTTCATCCAATTTCCTATTTTAATTCTATGTTCAGCCTTCAGAATTATCATTTTTTTTGGTGTTTCTGACATTATAACAAATGAGTCAGAGTGTAAATGTAGCTTATCGAGGTACTCCAAATATGAATCTACTTGTTGGGAAGTAGGCTGAATCGAACTAGAAGCCATACGAACAAAAGGAAATTTGCTCACATCAACCTGAAAAGTATCACTCTCATAATTTTCTAATTCCATGGTGTAAGTAAGTTTTATATTGAAAAATAAAATGTATTATATCCTACAATTTTTAATTATCAATATTTTAGGTCGCTCATAAGGACATGAACAACAGTAGTTTTTTTAATTTACAATTAAAAATAATATATTTTATTGTAATTAGTAAGTCAATTTTTAGAATAAAAATTAACTTTACAGTTGCTTGTATCCTCATGAGCAACTTATAAAATACAATAGCTTGACAGACGTGATGTCCCCACAGGCAACAAGATTAATACATAAAAAAAATAGGGTACATAAAATGGGTATTGATTATACAAAATTACCTATTCCCAAATTGTGATAATTTTTAGAGCATGTTTAAAAAAATTTCTTAACCTTTTTCAGCTTTATTTTTACTAAAATCTTTATTTATTTAAGATAAGCATTATTTCCTAAAATCCAATACCCAAGCAGCAGGAATATAATTTTGGACAATAAAACTACAAAGATTTGTCCAATTTGAGGCATTAATGGTAATCCAAGCATCACATGAGGCAACCACATAATTTTCATTTTGACTCAATGCTACAATAGATTTATCAGCTTGTTTTTCTAACAAAACTTCCCAATTCCATTTTTTTTCTTCTGCCAAATCTTCTATTATTTTTTTGAGTCGTCCACTATTTGAGATAGGAGAATCTAGTACCCAAATCGTTTTTTTTATTTCTAATTCTTCAATTACTTTTCCGATAAGTTTTAGGGCAGGAACTGTTTCTTCTACCTTCCGATACGTAGAATGAATACTAGCAATATCACGCATACAGCCATCTAAACCAATAAAAAGAGGCGCATTTGAGAGAGCGCACTCCGTTGTGATGAGCAAATTATAACCATCAATAACCAAAATAGGGTCAGAAGTATGATGTATAAAATTAGAAATAGAAGCAATTTCTATTTCATTTTTTTTTCTTATTTCTAAACTTTGTTTTTCTGCGCTGGCTGCATTTATGGCTTTTCTTTGCCTGTCTGTAAGCGAAAATTTATCACCAACCAGTTTTAAAGATGATTTTTGTGCATATCCATTTGATAAGAGCCACGACAAATCAAAAACGGCTTGTTGTAGATTTTCAATATTTTTATCTGTAAAAGCAGCATAGTCTTTTGGATTTGCGCCTCTGTGTTTTTGGGAGTTGGGCATTTTGATAAGTATATTTCACTAATAATTAATCACTAAATCAAGGTTCAAAAGTCCATAAAATACTTTCTACTTCACGCACATAATCACGTTTTTTGGAAGTAGGAGCAAAAATAAATCCTTCTATATAATACAATCTATTTTTCTTTTCATCAACAATCAAATAACCTAAAAAAGGACCTCCAGAAGTATTTGAGGTCAGTTTCCACAATGCACGAATTTCAATAGCATACTTTCCTTTAAAATTTGTTTCTTTCGAAAAATAAGGTATTATGTCTGTTTGGTCGGTCATATATGAGCCTCTATCTGGGTCTTTTAGATATTTTTCGCCCAACTCTCTACGCCATGCCAAAACGCTATCAGCATTTAATTGCCCTTGTGAAGTATAAGGTTTGTAAGTTACAATAATATTTCTATCTCGCCCATTGGCATTGTCTATCATGCGCAAAAAAACAAAGCCAGAATCTTGCTCATTTATGTCTTTTGCCTCTTGATAACCATCAGGAATCCCTATTGAGAAGCCATGTTGTTTTTTATAGCGTTCCATTTTTCCTGTTTGTTTTCCACCTCTAAAGGCCACCAAATGCGAACGCTGACGCTCTGTTTTATAAAAGATTTCACGTAATTTTTCTTCATTTGCTTTCATGTGCTTGATGAGCTGTTCATCATCTTTTCCAATCAAATAAACTACTTGTTGGTTTTTGGCATGTTCATTTTGTTTGACAATCAAATATGGAGTTGTGTCTGCTGCTATCCTGTCTAAACTTTGCTTTGAGAATTTTTTTCTTAAAATATCACTATCAATCGTTTTGCTTTCTAAAGACAAAAGCACAAAAATAGAATGGTATTCTTCCAATAAATCATTTACTTTTTTGGGCGCAGCATGATAAATTTTGAAAATTGGCTCGGCAGGTTGAGGAAACCCTGGCATCGGTGCCATATAAAGCTCACGAACAGCAGCTCCCAAATCTCCCTCCCATTTGCTAGAATCCATCTGAAGCAAGATTTCACCACGCCCTCCTTTCGAAGGTGGCAAAAAATCTTTGTATGAAAATGTTTTTTCTATATTTTTACTATCAGAACAAGAAGAAAAAAATAAAATAAAAAATGCTAAAAAAGAAAATTTGGTTATCGTCTGAATTTTCATTGAATATATGGAATTGATTTTTTTGACTTTGGATTTTAACTCTTACTTAAAGGAAATGCTAATCTAGCACTAAAGTAACGAAAATATCGTAAGTTTTTGGATAAATTAACAGATTAAGAAAGTAGAGCTTTTGAGTATTTTTGGGTTTGATGAAAATATAATTAAAAACTTGAGTTAAATAATTCATAATTCTCTAAAAAGAAAATTGAGTTTTCAGATTCGTAAAATTCATAAAATCTGTATTCTGTAATTTCTATTTCCCTACTTTTACAAAAAAAATAGAGATTAACTGATAACTAAAAAAACTGATGACTAACAACATTTGGCACCCCTTCACGCCATTAGCAGAAGGCTACGACCCTTTAGAAATTGTAAAAGCAGATGGGATTTATATTTATACAAAAGATGAGCGCAAAATTCTTGATGCTGTTTCTTCGTGGTGGGTAAATATTCACGGACATGCCAACAAAAAAATTGCAGACGCTATTTCAGAGCAAGCACATAGTTTGGAACACGTTATTTTTGCAGGTTTTACGCATCAACCAGCCGAAAAACTAGCCGAAAGTTTGATTGAACTTTTACCTTCTATGAATAAAGTTTTCTTTTCAGATGATGGCTCAACAGCTATTGAAGTAGCTTTAAAAATGTGCTTACAACATTTTCACAATAAAAATAAAGATGCAAACAGAACAAAAATAATTGCCATTCAAGGAGCTTATCACGGAGATACTTTTGGGGCAATGGCAGTTTGTGATAGAACTCCTTTTAATGCTTCTTTCAATTCTTTACTTTTTGATGTAGAATTTATTCCACGTCCGACAGAAAAAAATTGGCATTCTGTAAAAGAAAAATTTATGCAGATTTTGGAAAGTGAAGAAGTAGCAGCTTTTATTTTCGAACCCATTATACAAGGTGCAGGAGGAATGCAAACCTATTCTCCCAAGCATCTGGACGAGCTTATAAAACTAGCTCATAATAAGAATACATTTTGTATTGCTGATGAAATAATGACAGGTTTTGGCAGAACTGACCATCTTTTTGCCTCCCAATATCTACAAGAAAAACCAGATTTGATTTGTCTTTCCAAGGGAATTACAGGAGGTTTTTTACCTTTGGCTGTTACGCTTTGCACAAAAGAAGTTGCAGAGCCTTTTTATGATAACGATATTTTAAAAACTTTTTTTCACGGACATTCATACACAGGAAACCCGATTGCTTGTGCTGCTGCAAATGCTAGTTTAGAGATTTTGTTGAGCAAAGAGTGTTTTGAAAATAGAAAACGGATTGCAGAAAAACACACTCACTTTGCAAATCAAATAAATTCTAATAAAGAATTAAAAGACAGAGTTTTAGAAGTTCGAACTTGTGGGACAATTTTCGCTTTAGAACTCAATTCGGAAGAGCAAACTTCATATTTTAATGAATGGCGAAAGAATATTTATAATTATTTTTTAAAGAAAAATATTTTACTTCGCCCATTAGGAAACGTTATTTATATGATTCCTCCTTATATTATTACTGATAAAGAATTAGACATTGTTTATAATGAAATTCTGACTTTTTTGAAAATAGAATAATAATTCAGAATTAAAAAAAAAACATCGGTAAAAAATTACCGATGTTTTTGAATCACCAAATTTACCTATCACTAACTTAAAAAATAAGCAGTTTCTTAAATATTCTATCAAAAGAATACATTCTAAAATTACTCTTTATAGTTAGTAGGTATGCAAAATTAAGTATTTTTCAACTCAACTATGCAGTACTACTACTATTTATTGAAGATTTTTGTTTTAATTTTTACTAAAATGAAGAAATTAAATTTTTAATTTTTCTCGACTTGTTTGCGCAGAACTTGTAATTCTTTTTCTTTTGCTTCACGCAATTTTTCTTCTTGTGCTTCTACCCAAGCTATTTTTGAATATTTTCCTTCTGGATAGGTTACATCATAAAAAACATATTTTAGTCCTTGTTCTTCAAAAGACTGCTCATACAAATCCTCCAAAAGAATAAAATTTGTTTCTATATTTTGGCGTATATTTTCTATTTCAGAACCTGTTCCCATTACTATTTTTTCCAAATTTTCCCAATCTCCTATTTGCATATCTCTCAAAATATCCTCGTCAGCAGCATCTGTGTTCGCTTTTGAAGTAACAACTACTTCTGCATATTGGGCTTGCAAAACCATTAATTGTCCTTGCCAAGTAGCAACTTTATCATTATCTTCTTCTGTAAAATTTTGTATCTGTTTTCCTAAATAATCTTCCCAAAGTGCTTGATTATTTGGGTTATCTTTAAGTTTTTTCCATACATCAGGCTTGCCCATTGGGTCTTTATTAGATGAAGAGTTGGTTTTATTTTGGGCATTTACTGTTCCTACCAAAAAAAGTAATAGCAACACTGTAAAAGAAAATATAAACCTTGAGAAAATATTCAAATTGAATCTAAAAGTAGGCGTAAACATAGTATTATTAGTAAAAAAGTAGCTTATAGGATAGATTAGTTTGTTTATACAAATAATCACGGAACAATTATTTATATACTCATAAAAATACAGAATGTTTTTTTATAAAACAATAAAGGAGAAAGAGCTATGATGTCAGAAAATCAGAAAAAAGATAAGCAAACAAGCTATTTAATATAAAAATCTATTTTGCTACCCTATTTCACACATTTGCTTTTTTTTTACATAAAAACAACAAAATCCAATAAACACCTACAAATCAGTACATTATGTTATTTTTTTAATAAAAAACAACCAAAAAAATAAACTATTCTAATAAAAAATTGCATTATTTACTCTCTTTTGGTGTAGTCTAATTGATTTGTCGTTCTAAGAAAGTCTGTTTCATTTCTTTCAGTTTTTGAGCTTTGAGCTTTTTTAATTCTTGTTCTTTTTCCATCATCCAACGAGATTCACTGTAATTTCCCTTTGGGTATTTTTGTCTATAAAACACATAATTTGCTCCTAATTCTTCAAACTCATCTGCCAGTACGGCTTCCAAAATATAAAAATTTTCATATAAATTTTTCTTCAATTCTTCCATTTCTGTTGATTCAGCCAAAAATAATTCTTCCAAATCCTTCATAAAAACTTTTATCTCTTCTTTTGCAAGCAACGCATTTATTTTTTGCGACTTGCTTAATGATTGAGTAGTTGTTGTATTTATTTCTCCTTGAGTAGTTGTAGAATTTATCACATTTTCATCTTGATTAGTTGCATCTGTATCTTCAACTTTAGTTGCTGTTAAATGTATATTATCCTTTGGTTTAATTGTAGTTTCTGCCACTAAAGCACCATCATTTTTATTAACTTTACTTAGCCATATTTCTTGAATCCATAATTTTATCTGCAAACGTTCCTTCAAAGATATTTCCCTCCATTTTTTACGTGTATATTTTTGCCATAATAAAGAATCTAAAGGTTTTTTTTGAAGCTGCGCCCAAATTATAGAATTATTATAAGGGTCAGAAGGAATTTTTAGACGTAAATTATTTTGTCCTAATACTGAACTTCCTCCTACAACAAAAAAGATAAAATATGTAAATACACTAATAATTTTTTTTAGATTTTTAGTTTTAAAAGAAGAAAATATAAATGATTTCATAAAAAAAAATTAAATGCCGTGCAATACCTAACTAACCATAAACAAAATAAATGATAAAATTAATATACTCAATAAAGACCAGTTTTGAAAACCCTTAGGGTTTATATGAAGGTCATTTTTAAAAAGCTGCTTTCCAAAACTCATACATCTTGAGTATAACTCTCAAAGATAATAGTTACTTTTTAAAATCGTATTTATTAAACGAATAAAAATGCCAAATGATTTGATTTTTACCAAATTTTCTTTTAACAAATTCAAGTTCAAACAAATAAAATAATAATAACTTTACACAAAAACAACTAAAAAAACACTTTAAAAATCTGATTATCAACAAACTAACTCATCAAAATAAAATAATCTTTGTTTATCTCAATAAAAATAACTTTATTTGTGTATAAAATACACGAAGTGGTTAAAAAAACCATTACTTACTCACAAAACCTAATCACAATGTACAATTATCTCACCCCCAAATCTTTAGACCAATTCATAACTCTTGCCCTCAAAGAAGATATTCAAGATGGCGACCACTCCACACTTTCTTCTGTACCTGCTAATGCTCAAAAAAAAGCGCACTTACTTATAAAAGGAGAAGGAGTTTTGGCTGGAATAGAACTCGCAAAACTTATTTTTGCCAAAGTAGATAAAAACCTCAAATTAGACATTTTTCTAAATGATGGGGACAAAATAAAATACGGAAATATTGCGTTCATTGTGGAGGGAAAGGCACAATCTATCCTAACAGCAGAGCGATTAGTTCTAAATTGTATGCAACGAATGAGTGGAATTGCTACGCTTACCAATCAGTTTGTAACAGCAGTAGAAAATACAAATACCAAAATTTTGGATACTCGTAAAACAACTCCCAACTCCAGAATTACAGAAAAATGGGCTGTCAAAATTGGAGGTGGAACAAACCATCGTTACGGACTCTTCGACATGATAATGCTGAAAGACAACCACATAGATTATGCTGGAGGAATTGAAAAAGCAATACAAGCAGCTCAAAATTATTGCAAAACAAATAACAAAAACCTCAAAATAGAAGTCGAAACAAGAAACCTAGAAGAAGTAAAACAAGTATTAGAAGTCAGCAAAAAAAATCAACCAATAGATTTTTTAATGTTAGATAATATGACAAATGAAATGATGAAAGAAGCTGTCTTACTAATAAAAAACTTCAATGCCACTTCTTCTAAAAAAATAATCAGTGAGGCCTCTGGTGGAATTACATTAAAAACTGTAAAAAATATTTCCAAAACAGGTATTGATTCTATTTCAGTAGGCGCACTTACTCACTCTTACCAAAGTTTGGATATGAGCCTAAAAGCAATCTAATTTTGGCTTAACCACCTATACAATATAATCTAAAAAAATAAATTCTAAAAAAATATTGATTTATAAAATATTGACTATCAACACATTTAACCTAAAACAAAAAAATCAAACAAAAAAAATCCTTTTTTTTATAAAAAATGCTTGTAAAATCAAAAATACTATCTTACCTTTGCATCGCACTTTAGGAAAACAAACAAAGTGTTTTTGACAATTTTCAAAAGAGAAAATTAAAAAACAAATAAAATATTTTTTATAATTTATTTCAAATGAACTTTTTTTTTCAAAAACAAGTTTGTATATTTGAACTTAATTAGAAACTAAAAAAATATTCTGAAAAAACAAAATACGGTTTGGTAGTTCAGTTGGTTAGAATACATGCCTGTCACGCATGGGGTCGCGGGTTCGAGTCCCGTCCAGACCGCTAAATTCAGAATAATTTTTTATATTTGTTTTTAATTTACTTTTAAAGTAAAGTCAAAAAATGGTTTGGTAGTTCAGTTGGTTAGAATACATGCCTGTCACGCATGGGGTCGCGGGTTCGAGTCCCGTCCAGACCGCCATTTCTAAAAAGTCTTGTAGAATTTTCTACAAGACTTTTTTTTATATTCATTTTTTATAAAAACATAGCTTTCAAAGCAAATAATATTCGTTTATAATTTATAGCTTTGTGCTTTCCAAAAACAAACAAAAAACTAATTCTATTCGTAAGAAATAAAAATACTAATAGACTAAATTTTAGTTTGTCTGAATAAAAACAAAAATTACTCTAATTTTTAGTTTATAATTCTTTCTTTACAACCATTTGAATTTCTATTTTTTATGATTCAAATTGCTATTTTTGCTTCAGGCAATGGCTCAAATGCTGCAAAAATTATCGAACACTTTAAACTACAAAAAGACGTTTCTTTTGTTGTTTTGTCTAATAATGCAAATGCTTTTGTTATCGAAAGAGCAAAACGGTTAGGAGTAGAAGTTGCTGTTTTTGAAAAAAATGACCTCTACAAAACTAAAAGTGTTTTGCGTTTTTTAGAATGCAAAGAAATTGACCTAATTGTATTGGCTGGCTTTATGTGGCTGATTCCATCTAATTTTGTAACTGCTTTTCCCAACAAAATCATTAATATTCACCCTGCTTTATTGCCAAAATATGGAGGAAAAGGAATGTATGGAGAAAATGTACATCAAGCTGTCATAAAAAATAAAGAAACTCAATCAGGAATTACAATTCATCTTGTAAATGAAAAATATGACGATGGACAAATCATATTTCAAGAAAAAATAGAAATCGAACCCAAAGACACAGCCGAAATATTAGCACACAAAATTCATACATTAGAACATCTTTATTATCCTCTAATTATAGAAGAATTAATAGACGAAATACGTCAGAAAAAAGAACAAAAGAAAGAAGAAGAGGAAGAGCAATAGAATAAAACTAACTTCCTCATCTGTTATTTTTTACTTACCAACTTTCTCAAAAAAATAATTTAGTTCTTCATCAAAAATAGAAATCGGAATTTGATGTGCCAAATCATTCCGAAGATGAATAGATAATGGTTCACCTTCCTCCATATCACTCATCAAAATTGGTAAAGTATCAAAAGGATTAATGACTTCATCGTGCCTACCCAAAATTACACGTAAGTATTTCTTGCGTGGATTTTTCTCATTATCATTGACAAGAGGCAAAGCAGGCAATTCTTGAATTATACTTCTATAAGGCAAGGCAGGATTAAACGCCAAACACGGAATTTGCCAAAACCAAGACAAATAATAAGCCGTCAAACCTCCCATGCTACTGCCAATGATGAGTTCAATTTTTTCATCTTTATAGCGTTCTAATAATGTCTGAATAGTATAAGGGTCTTTGCGATAGTCAATCAAAGGAGCAATAAGATTATTGGTATATTTGTCCAAAATAACTCGTTTTTCATCAGACAAAAAACTATCTAAACCATGTAAATAAAGTGTTTTCATTTTAATATCAAAAATATGTAACAACTTGATTTGTCAAGCTGATTTATTCAAAAAACAATAAAGAGTTATACAAAAAAACAGAAATCAAACAAATCAACATTTTTTTTAATTCATTGATAATCAAAATTTTACACCCATAATTTGCAATTTTTAACTCGTAATTACTCCAAAGGTAAGTCAATATCGAATTAATTATCTTATTTTTAGTAAATTTAGCTTTCAAACTAGAAATAAAGAAACCAAAAAATGAAATAAAAACTAAAGTCAGAACAGATTAAAAAAGAATAATTATACTTTCTGTTTAATTCAAAAAAAAATAGATTCATGGAAAAAAGAACCTTTACAAATATTTTAATTACATTGGTTGTATTAGCACTAATTCCGATTGGTGTTGGTGTTTTTATTTACCTACAAAATCAATATATAGATTGGCACGAAACCTATACAACTGAAAGCAAAGAGCCTTATAATAACTATATGATTTTTAATCTTTTAAAGGAGTATAAGCCAAAAAAAGAATTTGTTTTTATAGATAATCTACTTACCGAAAAACTAGCCGAAGAAGAAATAAAAGACGCTAAAAATACAATGTCTTATGTTTTTGTGGGTTCTTCTCCTTTTTTATTAAAAAAGGAAATAGATTCATTAATGAGTTTTGTAAAAAAAGGAAATAGTGCTTTTTTTATGGCTTCTCGTGTTCCTGATTCTTTATTTATATTATTAAACCTAAATTCTCAAGATTATGATTATCTATATGATTCATTGATTTCTACTAATTTGACAAATTCAGTGCTGCATAATGAGCCTAATTTTATATTTAATTATAGAAAAAAAAGAAAATCAGTACCTAAAAATTGGTCATACTTTGAAGGAATCAACACAGGAAAAACAAATCAGTATCAAGAACTCGGTTATATTTATAAAGAAACTGCTATTCAAAAACACAACAATTATGAAAGCCAATATACCGATTCAGATGCCTATCAAAATGAAAACATCGAAGAAGAAAGTATAAATAATGATAATAAAAAGAAACATACTAATTTTATTCGTGTAAAACATGGAGAAGGATATTTTTACTTTCACAAAAATCCTATTCTTTTTACCAATTATTACCTTATTCAAGAAGACGGAAAAAAATATGCTGAACGAGTTTTGTCCTATATTCCAGAGGGAAATATTCTATGGGACGAACGCTCGCATTTTAGAAAATATCAAAAAAGAGACAGAACACCTAGCCCATTGAGTTATATTCTTTCACAGCCTTCATTGGCTTGGGGGTATTACACCTTATTGGTTAGTGCGCTTTTATTTGTGATTTTTAGAGGAAAAAGAATGCAGCGTATTATCCCAATTCTAAGAAAAGAAGAAAATACATCATTAGAATTTACCAAAACAGTAGGACAGCTTTATTACCTACAAAAAGACCATAAACGCCTCTCTCAACTCAAAATCCGTCTTTTCTTTGATTATATCCGTACACATTACCACATGAATACACAACATATAGATGATGATTTTAGAAAAAAATTATCTGAGCGTTCGGGAATAAAAAAAGAAACTATAGAATTACTCTTAACCGATATTCAAAAAATAAATGGTCAAAATGAAGTTTCAGAATGGCTCTTAAGAAAAATTCATACTCAAATTCAAGAATTTTATAAAAATTGTAAATAAAATATAATCACGACCAAAAGGCAAAAAAGTCAATTAAAAATTAGGAAAAATATATCTTAATTTTATAATAAAAATTGTTTTTCAATTCATTCATTAGCTATTAATTTATGCAAGATAATACATCAGAAAATCACTCTCAAAATATAGGTTTTCAATCAGAAGAAACGAGTCAAGAATCTAATTTTACAGATTCTTCTAATCAACAACTCGATTTTATCTATCAATCTGTTTCGAAGATAAAATCCGAAATTCATAAAATAATTATTGGTCAAGATGAAATGATTGACTTGCTATTGGTCAGCTTATTTGCCGATGGACACGTACTTTTAGAGGGTGTTCCAGGGGTTGCCAAAACAATTACAGCCAAACTATTGGCTCGTACATTATCGATTGATTTTTCTAGGATTCAGTTCACGCCTGATATGATGCCAACCGATATTTTGGGTACAACTATTTACAGTCTTCAAGAAGCTGAATTTAACTTTACAAAAGGTCCTATTTTTTCTCAAATTGTTTTGATTGATGAAATAAACCGTGCGCCAGCCAAAACGCAGGCTGCTCTTTTCGAAGTAATGGAAGAAAGACAAGTTACCATTGATGGAACAACTCACAAAATGGAATTGCCCTTCTTTGTAATTGCAACTCAAAACCCTATCGAACAAGAAGGAACATATCGCCTACCAGAGGCACAATTAGACCGTTTTTTGTTTCGTATTAGTTTGAACTATCCTTCACTTAGCGAAGAAAAACAGATTTTACATCGATTCAAAAATCAGCTACAAAATGATATATCGGTTGTAAATCCTGTCTTAAAGGGTGTTGATATTTTAGCATGTCGCAAGATTGTTGAAGAAGTTCATATCAAAGACGAACTCTTAGATTATATTGCCGAAATTACCTACCAAACTAGGAATCATGGTTCGCTTTATTTGGGAGCTTCTCCTCGTGCTTCGCTTGCCATTATGCGTGCTTCGAAAGCGATGGCAGTATTACGTGGACGTATGTTTGTAACGCCAGAAGATATTCAAGAAGTGGCTTATCCAGTTTTGGGGCATCGTATTATGATAACGCCAGAGCGAGAAATGGAAGGACTGACAGGAGAAGATTTAGTAAAAGAAATGATACAAAAATTAGATGTTCCTAGATAATTAAAAATAATAAAAACGTCATTTTCATTTTAGATTTTGGCGTTTTTTTATACAATTTATTGTACATTCACTCGTTTATCTTTCGTAAAACAATATAAAAAATCACCAACTAACTACCTCAAAACTATGCGTTTTCTACTACTTTTGCTTTTTATAATTACTTTTGCTTTTCCTTCCTTTTCTCAAAATAATAACTCGGAAACTACTCGCCTGCCTGTTCAAAAAAATGGAAAATGGGGAATTATTGACCAAAACTCAAAAAAAATTATTCCTTTAGAATATGACTTTGTAGAAGTAGCCGAATTTAATTATTTGCTCCTAAAAAAAAATAATAAATGGATTGCAACTGACCAAAATGGAAAACCTCTTTTGACTTTTACAGATAATGCAACCGAAATAAAAGTCATCGATTCTTTACTAATTGCCTATAAAAGCAAAAAAGAAAATCAAGAAAATAAATATACATTTCTCTCCAAAAATGGCAATAAAACAGAAGCGCATTTTGATAGAATTTATAAAATGAGAAATTCATATTCTTTAGGATATAAAAATGAAACAAAAAAATATGATTTGATAAATCCAGATGCCAAAATACTAATTTCAGCTATTGATACAGCTTATTTTTTAACTAATCAGAATGTCAAAATTCAAACTCAAGTAATTGTAGCCAAAAAAGGAAAAGAAGAGTATCTTCCAAACCTAAAGAACCCAATTCTTTCTAAAAAACAGCTTTATAATATTCAACTTTTACCAAATGGTTGTACAAGTTTTGGGGCTGGTCGTCCTTTGGGAGTAGCTGATAAAAATGGAAATGTGATTATTGAGCCAAAATATGCCTCTGTTGTTGCGCTTTCAATGGATTATTTGGCACTGAAAACTCCAATGGCAAATTGGTCTTTGTATAATCTGAAAACAAAAAAAGAAATCACCAAAGCAGAATATTCATTTTTTGAAGTCATTGAAGTTAAAAATAATAATAAAAAAGAAATCAGAATTACGGCTTGTCAGAATGGAAAATGTGGAGTAATGGACAAAAACGCCAAATTTATTTTACAACCCACTTATTCACAAATTTATAATCTTCAAAACAAGCTCTTTGTAGGAAAAAATAACATAAATAAATGGTCAATTTTAGATAAAAACGGAAAAAAAATACTTAATCAAAACTTTGATTTAATTTATGATTTTACAGAATATTCGCCATTCACAAAAGTAACCACAACAGAAGGCGATGGGCTTCTTAACAAAAATGGAAAATTAATTTTGAATCCAGTATATAGTGGAATTGATGTTTTTATTCCAAAAAAAAATCAAACAATCGTTTTTGCTTATCAAAATGAAAAAATTACAGTTTTAGAGTTTGATAAATCAAATAATAAAAAGAAAGAAAGCATTTTTTCTTCTTTTCAAGCATTGCCTTCAAAGTATTCAAAATTAGACAAACCTGAAGTTTTTACGGCACAACTTGCCAACCGACTTTCAACAAATTTTCGTTGGTTTCAAAATCCAAAAACAAAAAAATGGCATTTGCTAAACAAAAAACGTGAACCAGCCTTTAGAAATGGTTTTGATGTAATTTTGGTAGAGCCGATTGCAGGCTTTACACTAGGAAAAAATAATGTAAATGGTAGCCTTTCTGCTGCTTCGCTCATTGACCATCAAAATGGAAAATTGATTAGCCAAAACAAACTTTTTTATGTGCAATTAGAAGATTTCAGAACGGCAGACATAGCAAGAGCTTACGCAGATAGCACAAAAGAAAACGCCATTTTGACCAAAACAGGGCTATTAGTTACTCAAATTGCAGGATTGACTATTGATTCGATGACTTATTTTTCCGAAAATCGTTTGCCAATAAAAGCAGGTGGAAAATATGGATTAATGGACGAAAAAGGGCAAGTAATTTTGCCTCCTACCTATTCAATGATTATGCCCTTCGAAAACGGAGTAGCAAAGGTTCAATTAGGAAATAATTTTGGAATAATTGATAAAGCTGGAAAAATAATTTTACCCGTAGAATACGAATATATCGGAAATTTTGAAAATGGATTAGTATTAATTGTAAAAAATAAAAAAGTAGGCATAACAGACACAAAAGGCAAAATAATCATTGAGCCACAATACGAAAGATTGAGCATAGAAAATAAAATAATTAGAGCCAGAAAAAACAAAAAATGGGGAATTATAAACAATCAAAACAAAGCTATTTTGCCTTTTGAATATCAATATATTAGTACATTTTCTGAAAATATGGCTATTATTAGAAAAAATAATTTATGGGGATTTTTATCTAATCAAAACGGAATACCAAAAATTATTTTAGCACCCTCTATTCAAGCCGACTTTATAAACGAAATCAGAAATGGAATGGCAAAAGTCAGTTCGGAACGCTATATTGAAGAAGATGGCTATGGAAATAAAAATGCTTTTTATAAGAAAAATGGAATTATCAAAACAAATGGAACTTGGGTTTTAGAACAAAAATATAGTTTTATTGAAGGTGTAATTTTTGAAACAGAGCCAAAAAATGAACTTGTTTTGATAGAGCAGAACAACAAAATTGGTTATGCCGACAAAACAGGAAAAATTGTTGTAGCACCTCTCTATTCTAATATTGAAGATAATTTTTCAGAAATTTATTATGCAAAAAAAGGAATTTCAGAAGTCAAAAATGGGCATTTAATTGGCTATATCAATCATTTAGGAAAAGAAATTTTGCCTTTAGATTTTTCAAAAGTAAATAATTTTTATGGTATTTATGACGTAAAAGATGCCGTAACAGTGGCGCAAAAGAAAAACAAAAAATACGGTACAATCGATAGACATAACAATACAATTATTCCCTTTGAATATGATTTTATTGGAATGGATAAGCGAAATGACACACTTTCTTTTGTCAAACAAAATAATAAATGGGGTGTAATTAATCCTTTTGGAAAAACGGTTGTGCCATTTCATTATTCATCGGTAAAATATTTACAGAAGCCAAACAACAGAAATAAAAAAGAGGCTATTATTGAGGTATTTTTGGATTCTTCTGTTATTTCTTATTTAGATAAAAAAGGAAAATTCCTTGAAGAAAATCCAAATAAAAACTTAATTATTGTGAATCAAGGAGAAAAGTTTGGAGTCAAAACGGAGCAAAATTCAGAAACGTTTTTAATAAACCCCTCTTATGATTTTATAGAAGAATTTGGAAAAATAGGCAAAAAATCGTGGGCAAAAATAGGCATTAAAAATCCAAAAAACTCAAAAGAATTGCTTTTCGGAATCATTGACAATACAGGCAAAATTATTCTTAACCCTCAATATTTAGAAATTGGAGTTTTGTCTGAAGGAAAAATTGCTGTACAACAAAATCATAAATCAAGAGATAAACAGCTTTTTGGTTATTTTGATGAAAACGGTAAAAAAATCATTGATTTTACTTATTACAAAGCCTTTCCATTTTCGGATAATATGGCAAAAGTAGATTTGTCAAGAGCAGGAACAAAATGGTCGTATATCAATGAAAAAGGCGAAGTTATAATTAAATCAGCTTATACTTCTGGGAGTAATTTTGGTAATGGAATGGCAATTGGAGAAAACTTTTTGATAGACAAAACAGGAAAAAGAATCTTAAAATTACCTTACAGAAATGTAAACCCAATAGGAAAATTTGAAAATAGTATAATCGGAATCGAAACCGAAAAAGGTTATGTTCATATCAAAAAAGATGGAAAAGCACTTTATCCTTCTTATTTTGATAGTTTAACTGAATTTAGAAATGGAATTGCATTTGTCAAAACAGGCGAAAAATATCAACTTTTAAGACGCTCAACTGAAAATCCTGATATTGTTCGTCTAAATTTTTCAGCAACAGCAATGCGCAATTATCAATTAAAACATAAAAAAAATAGAAAAATCAAAACTAAATATGGCGAAACGATTGTTGATTTAGGCTTTGAAAAGGTGGACAATGGCTATTGGTTGATGATTAATGAAAGTGGAAATTTTGTTTCACCTACTCGTTATCAATCTGTTTCGGTTTTGCCAACTTCTACTATTTTGGTTACAAATGGCGTTTATGGCTATGCCGATTTAGATGGAAAATGGATTTTGAAACCCTCTTTTGAAGCTCGTCAGTACGTTCAAGGCTATGTCATTCGTTTGGAACGTGCAGGAAAAATCACCTATTTAGGCTTAGATGGAAAAATTATTTGGGCAGAATAATATTCAAATCCTAAGGAGTTTTAAAGCTCCTTAGGATTCAACCAAAATCATTTGCCTATCTCAAATTGCTTTTCTAATGACTGTCGTTTTTCCAAATCTGCTTTAATTTTTAAATTCAAAGGAGAATCTGCCAAAACATTATAATTTTTCCAAAAAATAGGGTTATAAATAATTTCTTTTAGTTTGGAATCATCTTGCAAATCTTGAAAAGCAGGTTTTTTTTGATTTACATTTACAGTCAGTTGCTCCACAAAATATTCTGAAACAGACTCTTCAAAGGCTTCCGAACTCTCATAATACTTTTCTGTTGAGCGCAAAGATTGATAACTTACTATGTATTTTTCATTCTCTTTTTCTCCATATTTTTTAAAGTAAAAATGTTCTTCGTTTTCCAAATAAATATTATAACCATAACGTTCCTTTGCATTATATCCTCCCATTGTGCCGATAGGAAAATAATTAAAATGAAGTTGAAGAACAGCAAAATCTTTTTCATTTACAAATAATTTGCCTTTGAGCTTTCTGAATCTATCAATCGTTCCATTGTATGAAAAAGCAATTTCATACACTGTATTTCCTTCTAATGAAGTCAAATTTATTAATTCATACTGAAATTTCTTATACATTTTTTGATCAAAAATAAATTGGTTTTTTCGAATCCAGTTGTATTTTGTCCCATATTCTACATCAATAAAAAAATTATTTATCTTCGATTTTGAATAATCATACGAAGCTCTTCGTTCCTTTACCTGTGCAAAATAATCTTCTTCTATATTCTGAATTTCTATTCTGCCTGTCATTTTATTTTTATAATCATAAATAATTGGAACATAGCTTCTTTTATCATAAACAGAAAGAGCAGCCTCCACCAAACGCACATACGCCGTCGAATCTTTCAAATATTCTCTATAAAAAAAATCTGCATTATAAGGGGTTTGAGGATAATTTTTAGATAAATTTTTGATGACTTGTTTCATTATTTTATCTACTTTTGGGATTCTTTTTGAGCTAATAGTAACTTCTTTGAGTGTTTCTGAGGATTTCAATTTAAAAATTAATTGATTCTTTTGAGAATAATTATAGGCTTCCGAAACTCTTATTTTGAAAGGTTGATAACCAACAAACGAACAAATAATAAATTTATTTTTCCATTCAGAATCTAATCGTAATTCAAAAAAGCCAGCCGAATTACTTGCTGTTCCGACACTTGTTCCTTCAATTCCGATAGAAGCAAAAGGCAATACTTCTTTGGTTTGAGAATCCATTACTTTTCCTTTTATCAATAAATTATTTTGAGCCATTATCTCAAAAGAAGATAAAAATATAAAAACTAACACTACTACTACTCTTGAAATATTCATTTTTATTTATTTTATGATACAAAGTATTTTTTCATTTCTTATTCACAAAAGTAAAAAAAACAATACTTTTTAAGGCAATTATATTTTATAAAATCAAAAAAAATATAATAAATTCTTTTCATTTTACTGATTTTTTTAGTCTTATTAAAAGTATAGTTATCTTTACGGCTTTCATTAAATTATTTCAAAAAATTATTTACAATAAATAAAAAATGAGAGCTATATTGCTAATTATTTTTCTCCTTTTCAGTTCTAACATCTGCTTTTCTCAAAGTAGCATTCCAGTTACTAAAAATTTTTCTAAAGGAAGAATGTATTTTTATTGGGGTTATAATAGAGGTTGGTTTACCAAATCAGATATTCATTTTAAGGGAAATAATTATGATTTTACTTTGGAGGATGTCGTTGCAAAAGATAGACAATCCAAACTTGCAGCAGACCCTTATTTGAGATTAAACAAAATAACCATTCCTCAATATAATCTTCGAATTGGTTATTATTTGACTGAAAACTGGGATATTTCGTTTGGAATAGACCACATGAAATATGTTGTTAAGCAAAATCAAACTGTCAAAATTAATGGATATATTCATAATACAGCTTCGAACTATAATGCTGATTATATTGATAATGACATAAAACTAACTGATGATTTTTTAAAATTCGAACATACCGACGGTCTAAATTATGTCAATCTTGAAGTAAGGCATTCTAATACTCTTTTTGATTTTAATAAAATTAAAATTAGTTTGAATAAAGGAGTAGGAGTTGGTTTTTTGTATCCAAGAACCAACACTACTTTGTTAGGACAACAACGACATGATGATTTTCATGTTGCAGGTTATGGCTTTAGTGCTGCCGTGGGAGCAAGAGTAGCGTTTTTCAATAAATTTTTTGTTCAATCTGAATATAAGGGAGGTTATATCAATATGCCCAATATCGAAACTACTTATTCAGCAGCAGACAAAGGGCAACAAATGTTCTTTTTCTCTCAACTCAATATTGTTGTTGGTGGAATAATTAATCTACACAAAAAGAACAAGTAAAATAATATATTTTACTTTAAAATAAAGCCACCTTAAAAATATTTTTTAGAGGTGGTTTTTTTTATTAGATTGTAGGATATTTTCCATACGCTTGTGTGCGCTGTGTAGGGTCGCTATGAGCAAAATCCAACATTCCGAAGCCATAGTCTGTGTATTCTCCCAGTCCACAATTACAAATAAAATTCTGAACTTGTGGGTGTGCATACAATACAAAAGGAAAAGTATAACCTCTTACTTCTACTTCACTTCCTTGTCCTTCAAGTGGATAAATACGAGCAAATTTCTTTTCTTCTTGCTGTATTTTTTCCAAATAACGACGGTCAGGAACAAGCTGGAATTTATAAAATTCAGCCATTTGAGTATCTGTATAATGCCCTGATTCTTCCATACGAGTAAGAGTGGAGTCATAAAGAAGGTCAGAAAATTTGTCCATACTTGGCACAATAAATTCTTTTGTATCTCTATGAAAACGAGGACTCGATACCACCAAAGGAGAAATACAAATGTACTTTGTCATTTCTCTATGTTCGGGCATAAGCTCTTGTTCTACTGCTTCGGGAGCTAATTCTAACTCTCCAATTTGTAGGTGTTCTCTGCTAAAAAGGCTTTCCAAAAGCTCATCAATCACTTCAGTACGAAGAGCAGACAAAACCAGTGTAACCTTTCGGGAACAATAATGCAAGCCTTTTCGGCTCACTCTTGTTTGACCTTTTAAGCCAGAAAAATTATAAAATAAATTATCATTTACTCCAAAAGAAGTATTTGTAAGTAGGTCTTTTATAAATCCTGAAAAAAGATGCTGATGATAGAAGGGCAATACTGCGCCTCTATTACGTAAATCAAATATTATTCTAACTCTCAAAATCCAACAGTTTAAAAAATGGTTGAAATAAAAATAAGTAACTAAAAAGCAAGTCTATTATGCAACATCATGAAGACCTTTTTGTTTGAATAAAACTTTATATTTCAATATATTATTAAAAAAGGTCTTATTAAATACAATTTTCAACCAAAAAATACACATTTAAAAAAATATTTTGCCCTAGAGCAAGTTATCTATTCATAATTTTATTTACAAACATAATAAAAAATAATTGATTTAATTTATCATTTTTTGAAATTTTGTCCATGCTGCTTTCATTAGTTTATCAGTCATCTGCTCACAATAATAAGAACCAGAAATTGGGTCTGCTGTTGTATCTACAAATGCTTCTTCTCTTAACATAATCGAAACATTACGAGCAATGCGATTCGCCCACATTTTTGATTTTTCTGTATCTTGATTTTGATGTGAAATGACACTTAGGGCATTTGTACCACCCAAAATACAAGAAAGTGCTTGTGTTGTATTTCGGATTAAATTCCAGTTTTCATCTTGCAAACTTTCTTCATCTGTTCCCTGTGAAGTCATTGAATGAATGTAAGGTTTAGAATTTACTTGATACAAATCATACATTTGAATCAAAAGCCAATTCAAGGCACGCATTTTGGCAATCGTAACAAAAAAAGTATCTGTTGCTTCTACTACAAACTGAATATTTTGTAATATTTTTTTGTCTGACTTTTCTACTATTTTTTTTACTTCAAAAAGAATATCAGCAATATTTTGAGCTTCATCTTTCGAATTATTTATTTTTAAGGTAATCGGACGAAAAGTAGTATTTGATATAATTGATTTTAAAAAGGAGGCTGAAAATCCATTATTTTTGATTGATGATGATGGATATAAAATTCCACCAGTCAAAAGATTTATTTCAAAACCTTTTTTCTTTGCATACTCAATATATTTTTTAGAAAAATTTTGTAATTGTTTTTCATTTTTCATCTCTATTTCAAAACTGATAGCACAATAGGAAAGAGCAACTTCAAAAAGCAAGTTTTCAAAATACCTTTCATCAAAATTATCTAATTTTATATTTTTCAAATCCAATAAAACTCCCTCTGCTCCACTCATCAAAACCTGACGAATTTCTTTATTTGTTTTTTCTAATTCTTCTTTTTCTAAAGAATTTAATTGTATATAAGGTTGATTGTACCAAAAACGAGGCTTTGAGACCGAGTCGTTTAAGGCAATTTGATTATTTTGAAGAATCTGTAAATAAGATATATCAGTATTTTTTTCCTCATCTTTGGTATAATAAGGTTCGACAAAAATCTCTTCTGAAAACTCCCATTCTAATTCTTGATAAGGTTTTCCTTTCAAAAATTTAGTTGTTGTTTCGAGCCATTTTTTCTTTAAAGAATCTTTTTTTTCTTCTTTACTTTGATTTTCAAAATTATCTACGAACATAGTATTTGATTTGTAAATTATAAATTATGATTAAAGTGTTTTTACTTTTCTTCTACAAATTTCTTCAAATCTTGATTCATTACTTTAAATCCTTTTCCCACCAAAGTAGGAAGCATGAATTTGATAAATGGAATAATAAAACCTTTATACTCTTCTCTATGAATAAAAAGAATTTCATTTTCAGATTTCTCTTCAATTTCAAAAATATGTGTTGGTTCAAAGAGCCAACGAGCAACTAAGTAACCATTCCAAGCTAATGTTTTGTTTGTAATATTTCGACAAATTACGCCCTCAAATTGCATGGGCAAACTAGCTGGTAAAAATAAAACTGCTTCTACTTTTCCACCCAAATCAGAATTTCCTTTTATTTTTGTGATAAAACTATTCCAATTAGAATAATTTTGAAAATCTAATAAAGCATTCCAAACCTTTTCTTTGGGCGCATTTATTATAATTTCTGTATAGACTTGAGATGTTTTTTTAGACATTTTTTGATTAAAATAGATTATAATTTTTCAATTTCTTCAATAGATAAACCAGTTCCTTTTGCAATATCTTCGATGGAAATACCCACTTTTTTTAAATTTTGAGCAACTTCAATTTTTCCTTGTTCCATTCCTTGTTCCATTCCTTTCTTTATTCCTTGTTCCATTGCTTTTTTCTCTGCTTTTGTTACAGCATCTTTTATTCTAGATTGTTCGTCTAGGTAAAATTTTTGTTGAGCCTCATAATCCATTCGTTCCTTTTCATTCAAGTACATTGTATCTAGACTCAAACTTGCCTTTTGAATTTCTTTTACCTCAGCTAATTCTTCTGGTAGCCTATCATTGCTATATCGGTGAGCATTATTCAAAAAATTTATCCAACGTTCTAAAATAGTTCTCGTCGATTCTAATTTACCTTTGAATTTTTTGAGTTCGATAAAATACAAATTTAGATAATCCAAATCTGTATGTGTATCACTTGTTTCAGCATCTTTAAGTGTATAATAACGTTGGTATCTTTCATCATCAAAGAAATTAAAATCTATCAAACTAATTACAATACATTTTTTGAGTTCTGCATAACTTGATGTTTTATAGAATTTAAAATCACTTTCTGTTTTTTCATCAATATTATCTATTTTAACTTCATTGCCCTCTTCATCTTTTCTAAGGTAATCTAATTGAGTTCCATACATTTTAGCCCAATAATATAATGTTCTCCTTCCATAGAAATCATATCCTCTAATCTGCATTTCGATATCATAATGAACACCATTTTCATCTTGCGCTCTAATATCCAAAATGGATAATTTGCCTTCTGCATAATCCGAAACATTGTATGGATTGCGAAGAACAAGCTCCGAAATTTGTTCAGTAGGAGGCAAAATAGAATTAATCAAAGACATCAAAATATCTGTATTTTCCTCTGAACCAAATAGTTTTTTAAAAACTAAATCTATTTTTGGATTGACTTTCATATCTAATTTGTTTTATTAAAGAACCTTTATATACTTAAGACTTTCGCAAATTAATAATTGAACAAAATACTCTTCCGTTTTGTCGTTTGAGTGCTTTACGAAAGTCATAATATTTTAATTATTGACCAGTTGTAAGATTGATTCAAAAATTATTCTTCCATCTGTATTCCCCAAAATATCATCGGCTGCACGTTCTGGGTGTGGCATCATTCCAAAAACATTTCTTTCTTTATTACAAATTCCTGCGATATTCATTTTTGAGCCATTAGGGCAGCTTTCTTCTGTAACTTTAGCATTTTTATCACAATAACGAAACAAAATTTGGTCATTTGCAATTAATTCGTTCAAATCTTTGTCAGAGGCATAATAACGTCCTTCTGCATGGGCAATCGGAATTTTATAGGCTTTTGCTCTATCTGTATTTTGAGTAATCAAACTGTTTTGAGAAGTAGCTTGAAGGAATATATTTTTACAATTAAATTTCTGGTTATTATTTCTCAATAATGCACCTGGTAATAGATGTGCCTCTGTAAGAATCTGAAAACCATTACAGATTCCCAACACATATCCTCCGTTTTCAGCATGTTTTATCACTTCATTCATAATAGGCGAAAAACGAGCAATCGCACCCGAACGCAAATAATCACCATACGAAAAACCACCTGGCACAACTATAAAATCACACCCCTCAAGGTCTGTACTTTTGTGCCAAAGTTTGACAGTTTCTTGCTTGAAAGTATCTTTCAAAACAGAATATATATCGTGGTCGCAATTAGAACCTGGAAAAACAATAACTCCGAATTTCATAGAAAAAATGGATAAAATGATTGAATGTTATTTTGCTATTTATAATTACAAAAATACAGATTTTAGTACGATTTGACAATTTGTTTTTGATTTTTCGAAAAAATATAGGGATTTGATGTATCAAACCCCTATGTTTTCTTTGCGAATACTAAAGTATTCGGTACAGTTTTACTCACGCTAAAGCTAGGCTGTTCAAAATTTGGTTATTTTCTCATACAGTTTTCGTGTCTTTTGAAATTTCGCTACGATGTAGCTCCTAAATGCGTTCATTTTGATTAAAATATAAATCTACAAAGGGTACGCTGCCATGCAGCTAGAATAAAATTTTAATTGCTGTTTTTAATTTATAAATCAATCCATCAAAGAATGAAAATGACTATAAACTATAGGAAGAGTTTTTGAAATTCTGAACAGCCTACGCTAAAGCGTAAGCTACATTTAATTTTCTAATTGCTCAATAATCTGATAAATGGCTTTTTGAGTATTCAAATCTGTAAAAAATTCTAAGATATAATTTTTATCTTCTGGAGCTATCAAAATAGCATTTTCAAGTGCCATTACGGCAGCTTTGTATTTTCCCCCTCCCATCAAATAAGCTACATAACGATATAAAAGCTCGGCAGAATCTGGAATAATTTCTAATGCCTCCTCTACAATCGCAATCGCCTTATCAAACCAATCTTCTCTGTAATAAACATGCGACCACGAAAGCCAAACCTGTACATTTTCACTCAATATTCTTGAAGCATTATCATAAGCCTCCATGCAAGAAATCATATTTCCGAGTTGGTACTCACAACGAGCTTTTCCAAACCAAGCATCTCCTAAATTTTTATTATTTCGAAGTGATTTTTGATAAAAATGTACGGCTTCTTTCCATCTTTCCTGTTCTTCCATACATTCAGCCACACCAAAAGCAGCCATTTCGTACTCTTGGTCAAGTTCTAATGCTTTTCTATAAAAATTAAGAGCTTCGGCAAATCTATCTAGTTTTTGATAGGCTGCGCCAATATGTGTATAAAGTTCGGCTGTAGGTTTTTCTAATTTTGCTGTTTGGATAAAACACTCTAAAGCCTCTTGATATTGCCCCAAACTCATGTGGCAATTTCCTTTATTAAAAAAGGCAGACGAAAATCCTTCTTCGATAATTGAAGCATAATCATAAGAAACAATCGCATCTCTATAAAGCGACAAACGAGTTTGAATAAGAGCCAAATTGTACCACGCTTCGGCAGAATATGGGTCGTTGTCAATAAATTGTTTGTAGAAAATAATACAGCCCTCCAAATTACCTAATTCTTCATAACAAAAAGCAAGTTCGTATAATGCTTCTTTGTGTCCTTTATTTTCAAGTAATGTTTCTTTATAATATTTAATTGCTGTTTTGAGTTTGTTTTTGGCTTGATAACAACTTCCTATCTGATACAAAATTTCATCTTTTTCATCTGTAAAAGGCAGTATTTTTTGATAAATTTTGGCAGCTTCATCAAACTTAAAAGATTCTTGAAAAATCCAAGCTTTTGTAACTTGCACCTCAATTTCGGAAGGTTGTAGTGCTTCTGCTTCTTCAATGGTAGATTGTGCCTTGTCAAAATCATTATTGATAAGATGCGTTCTTGCTTCTTCGACAATAAAATTTACAGAAAAAGGGTGTTGCGAACGTGCAATTTCGCATACAGAAAAAGTCATTTCTATATTTACCGTCTTGCGATAATGCTCTAAAAGAAACTCATAAGTATCAACTTCAAAGAAAAAACTCTCTCCTTCTTTCATCAATCGTTCGAATTCTATTATCGAAATGCTTGGTTCTTCTCTTCTTGAGTTGCTTATCATTCTGTTCAATTACGGATTAAAAATTACGAATTACGTTAAATCAATTACGAATTATGGATTACAGTAAATTAAATTTCTGCTCATATCAAATATATACAATTACAGTTTACAAAAAAAATTAATTGGCTTTCAATTCGTAATCTTTAATTAGCTTCGCTGCTTTTATAGGTCGTAATCTGTAATTTATTTAAGCAATTACCAATCCTTTTTGCAAAATAATCTCTCTATCTGCCATTTTTGCAAGCTCTGGATTGTGTGTAACAATCACAAAAGTTTGTTCGAATTCTTCTCTTAATGTAAAAAATAATTTGTGTAGCTCATCGGCATTTTTGCTATCCAAATTTCCACTTGGCTCATCAGCAAAAACCAATGCAGGCGAGTTTATTAAAGCTCTTGCAACAGCAACACGCTGCTGTTCTCCCCCAGAAAGCTCGGAAGGTTTGTGATTTTTTCTATCCAAAATCCCAAAACGGTCTAAGAGTTGAGAGGCTTTTTTTTCGGCTTCTTTTACATTTTTTTTACCAATAAAAGCAGGCATACAAACATTCTCTAAAGCTGAAAATTCGGGCAAAAGGTTATGAAACTGAAAAATAAAACCGATTTGCTCATTTCTGAAAGTAGCTAATTTATTTGATTTTAATTTCTGAACTTCTACATCATTTATGATTATTTCTCCTCCATCTGGCGAATCTAGTGTTCCCAAAATATGCAAAAGGGTAGATTTTCCTGCACCCGAAGAACCTGTAATGGCTACAACTTCTTTTTTGGCAATCGATAAATCAATTCCTTGCAAGACTTCTAACGAACCGTATTTTTTGACTATATTTTTGGCTATGAGCATAGATTTGTTTTAATTATTGTCTAGCAAAGATACAATTACAAAGAAGCCCAAACAAAAATGCTTGAGCTTTTTTTATTCCTCCTTGAAATAACTTGTGTTTGTTAGAGAGCGTTTTTGTCTTAATTTCCTTCTTGCTTTTTAAGAAGTTCTTTAGACTTTTGCTTAAAAGCCAAATCAATAGTAGCTGGTTTAGAACCTTTTTTATCTATTTTGAGATAATAAACTCCCGTTTTGAATTTATCTCCTCCAAACCAAGAGATTTTATGGTCTAAACTTAATTTTGGTGTATAATTGATATGTTCTTTACCAGCCTCATCTACCAATTTTAGTGTAAGTTCATTTTCACTTTTAATCCAAAACCTATATCGTACACCTTTTTTTAATACCATTGTATATTCATCTTGATTTTTTTCAATATCATACGTTTTCACCGTTTTGTATCCGTCTGTTCCATCATCTATACTACCCTTTTTTGCTTCAAACTCACGAGAAGCTATTGCAAGAGATATGTTTTTCTTTTCTTTAGGAACAGTAATTTCTAATTTATACTTTGCTGTTTTAGTATTTCTAAAAGTAAAACCCCTAAAATACTTACCAGCTAAGTAATTAGTTACAATTTTAGTTCCTTCTTCATTGAACAAACTTAGTTCTACTCCCTCAAAATCTTCAGCAGGAAAAAGGCGCAACATATAATCTTTATCTTTTTCTAAATCTAGTTCTATAGTAGTTGTAGAGCGAACTTTATAGGATTTTCCTACTTCATAATCTTTCGGAAAAGCTGCTGCAAAGTCATTGCTAGAAACCTCTGAACGCTCCGATATTTCGACGTATTCTTTCAAACAACTGGTCATAAAAACACACAGAAAAAGAGCAGGAACAGCAAGCATAATTTTGAGCTTTGCGATTTGACGAGAAGGCGATTTGGTAATCATAATAACACGTTTTTTTAGTAATGAATAATGATGAAATTTGGTAACAAAAGGCAGATTTCTACCCACAAAATGTTGATTGATAAGTAAATTTAGATACTGTTTTTTATCAGAAAAATGAGTAATTGTTTCTTTGTCAGCGAGGTATTCATGTGTATCTCTCAATGCTTTTTTGTAGAGATAAATAATAGGATTGAACCACAAAAGAAGCTCTAAAAACTCAATCAAAAGCAAGTCTAAAGCATGTTTTTGTCTAACATGTGCTTTTTCGTGAGCAATAATTTCGGCTTGTTGAGGTTCTGAAAAATCATTTTTCTTAGAAATAAATACCCAATTAAAGAAAGAAAAAGGTTCGGTTTCGGATTTGGTTTCTATCAATACAAAGTATTCTTTTTTAGTTTTTTGTCCTTTAAAATAGAGTTTCAAAATCATTGACAAACCCAACAAAACTCTAGCAAGAACAACTGTAATTCCTACTATATAAATCAGAAAAATCCACGTAGAAGGTTCTGAAAAAATACTTGTTGTTGTTTCAGTAGTTGCGCTATTTATCGCATCTCCATAGGCAAGAAAAACATCAATTTCGGGGACAGCAACAGCATTAGAATTTTGAAAAAATAATCCTAAGAAATTAGAAATATTAAGTGGAAAAAAAGGCAAAACAAGTGTCAGAAGTAATGCAGAAATCAAATATTTTCTATTCAAATTAAAGAATGTTTCACTTTTTAAAAACAGAAAATAAGGAATGTAAAGCAATGTCAAAAACAAACTGCATTGTAACAGGTAATCAAAAAATAGTAGTTTCATTGGAGTAATGGTTAAGTTGTTGGTGTCGCTTCGCTAAAACACCAACAACGGCAGGAATGATTAATTGTGAATAGAATTATGAATTATTTTCTTTTTTCTCTTCTTCTTTTTCCATCATTTTCATAATATCATCTAATTCATTAATATCTATTTCTTCTTTTTTGGCAAAAAAGGAAACTAATTTTTTGAATGAACCATCAAAATAT
The DNA here is from genome assembly GCA_937136415.1 of uncultured Cytophagales bacterium. Lineage (GTDB taxonomy): Bacteria > Bacteroidota > Bacteroidia > Cytophagales > Bernardetiaceae > Bernardetia. The sequence continues at coordinate 67,885 of CAKZOK010000174.1, forward strand.
CGGTCTAATACACTTCTGGTTGCAAATTTTGCATACTCTTCTCGGCTTATTAATGGAAAATATTGATGGGTATTTCCATAGGCTTTGTATCCAACAAATTTTTTGGTTTGCAAAATTCGAATAATCGTCGAAACAGTGGTATAACTTGGTTTTTTGCCTTCAATTTTTTCGATGAGTTCTTTTACAAACGCTTTTTCTGCGTCCCAAAGGAGCTGCATTATTTTTTCTTCGGCTTTTGTGAGTTCTTGCATAATTTTAAAAAATAAGGAATGAGAATTAAATTATTTGATATAGATTTGGAGTTGTAATATAGAACCAACAACAACAACTAATTCTTTAGTTGATGCAAACATACAACATTAAAACTAAAGAAGCAATTTTTAGAACTAAAAACCTAGTTGGTTTTTGATATAAAAAAATGAAAGAAATATTCATCTCTTTCATTTTTTAGAAAACGCCTTGGTATTGATTACGAATACAAATCACTGAATTAAAATCATAAAAGAGCTATTTATTTAGTTCTTATTTTTTATCTAAAAGGATTACTAAATTTTTCATCTTCTACAAATTTTGTATCTGTAAGTGTTTTGAGAAAAGCAACCAAAGCACTTTTTTCTTCTTGAGAAAGGTTCATTCTTCTAGGGTTTCCTGCTGAGTCTTTTAGTATTCTTTCCAAATTTGGGTGTGCTTGTATTCCCGAATTATAATGTTCGATGACCTGTTCCAAAGTAGCAAAACGCCCATCATGCATGTAAGGCGCACGCAGCGCAACATTTCTCAAAGAAGGTGTTTTGAAAGTTCCGATGTCAATTTGATTTCCTGTTGTTTCGAAAACACCCAAATCAGTTATAGATTCTAAATCCAAGCCATTATTTGTAGATTTTTGAGGAGTAATAAATGCCTCTGTTCCATGACAAGTCGTACAGCCCAAACCACGCAAAGGAAAAGCATCTAAAAATAGCATTTTTCCTAGATTTTCCTCTTCTGAAAAATTACCAAAGGGTTCTGTTGCTTTATTTACTGTTGCTCTTCCAATATCAAATTTGCTTTCATAACTTACCAAACTTCTGACAAATTGTGCCAATGCCTTCGAAATTCTATCTGTTGTAACTGTTTGATTCCCAAAGGCATCTTCAAAAAGAGGTTTATAATAATCTGTTGCTTCTATTCTTGCAACGAGCGTGTCCAAAGTAAGTCCCATTTCTATTTCATCTTGAATAGGCATCAAGACTTGTTCTTCTAAAGTGGCTGCCCTTTCGTCCCAAAAAAACTTTCCTTTTCCATAAAACCGAGCATTTGTAAGCCCCATAGAATGCCTACGAGTAGTTCCTCCTTGAAAACCTTCACTCAAAATTTTTGGGTCTGAAAATCCTTTATTTTGCACATGACATGAAGCACAGGCAACTCTACCATTTTGACTTAATTTTCTATCATAAAATAATACTCTTCCTAGTGTTGCGCCTGCATCAGTAATTTGATTTGTGGTGGGTGTATTGTCATTATCTAAAATTGAATTTTCTGCCCCTCCGTGTAAATCTGGGTCTGAAAAATGAGAAGGAAAAACAATATTTGAATAATTAAATAGTTCGGCGGGAAGGTTTAATATTCCATTTTGACGCTCAGGGTTGATTTTTTCATTTTCAGAACATGAATACATTCCTAAAGAAAAAATGATAAATAAAACGATATAAATTTTAATTTTTGATTTTTTCATAAGTTAAGTAATTGGTTTGTTTTACTGTATTCTATGATTTTTAAAAATGTTTTTTATGTTGCCCTTCAATTTGATTTTCAAATCAAAAAAAATAGAATCCAGTTGATTTGTTTCAAATTTTATTTTTCATTTAGATACTAGAAATAATGAAAAGATTTAATCAGAAAAATTAATTAAATTTCTTTCTCTCAAAACGCCAAGTAAGCAAAATTGAAGATGTGATAAGTCCTAAACACAATCCCCACCAAATTCCAGCAATGCCCATTCCGAGAGGAAAAGCCAAAATATATCCTCCACCAATTCCGATTACCCAATAGGCAAAAAGGCTAATGGCTGTCGGAACTTTTATATCTTCCAATCCTCTTAGATTTCCTGCCGAAACTACTTGTATTCCGTCTGTCATCTGAAAAACAGCTACAATAATAAGAAGTTGCATGGTTATTTCGACAATCTGTTTGGCATTTGGTTCTGCTTCATTAATATACCAAAGTGGAATTTGCCCTTTAAATAAAAAAATCAAACCTGCCATAATTGCCATAAAAGTCACAATTAAATAAACAGCACTTCTTCCTGTGATTTTGATTTCATTTATTTTATTTTTTCCTACTAAATTAGCAACAGCAACAGTCGTTCCTTGAGAAATTCCGACAGCAACCATAAATGTAGTAAAAGCAATATTGAGTGCAATTTGATGTGCAGCCAAAGCCTCTTTACTAATCCAACCTGCCATAATTGCAGCCACACCAAATGCACCACTCTCAAAAACCATCTGCAAACCAATAGGAACACCAATATTTGATAGTTTTTTAAAAATATCTTTAGAAAGAACAGAAAGGGAAAATGAAAAATCAATAAACTGTCTAAAAAATGGCAGCGCAAAGAAAACAACCAACATGGTTACCAAAAGTAAGACACGAGAAATAAGCGTTGCAACACCTGCTCCAAGAAGCCCCAATTCTGGGAAGCCAAATTTTCCAAAAATAAGTAAATAATTAAGAACAATATTTACTACACACGACAGAATATTGACACTCATCGGTACTTTTGTCTTTGTGAGTGCTTCTGAAAATTGCTGCAATGCCAAAAATAAAAACCAAGGAATAACAGAAAGAGCCAACAAACGATAATACGGAATTGCCAAAACTACGACAGCAGCAGGCTGGTCAAGATAACCTAAAAATGGAACTGCCATTTCGAATCCTAACCACATCAACGTACTAACAATAGCATAAAGCAGCATTCCATTTTGCAAATATTTGGCGCAAAGAGGATAATTCTTGGTTGCATAGGCACTAGCAACAGGAGGCTTTAATCCATAAATAAGCCCTACTCCAAAAGTAGCAAACATAAAAATAATACTGTTGGCAAAGGCAGAAGAAGCAAGTGCAACTGTATCGTAATTTCCGACCATAATAGTATCCGAAATTGCAATCAAAACAGTTGTGATTTGCCCCAAAACGATTGGCGAAGACAAACGAATATGTTTTTTGAAGTAGAAAAGATAGTTTTTCATTATTGTAGTTTTATTGTTGATGTTGTTATGCTAAAGCACCAACAATGGCGAGGTTGTAATATTAAAATTGGAAACAAAAACCGTTTTATTAAAAAAAATGTCTTTCAAATCAAATTACTTATATTATCTGTCATTCCCCACCATAAATTCAAAAAAACGGCATTTAATTAATTGCAATTATTCTTATAATTAATCGCACTTTTGATAGTAAAAAAATAATATAATTAGCAGTACACCAAAAATGATTCAAACTACAAATTTGATAAATCAAATTACTATGTAGCCACTTGATTTATCAAGCGATGTTTTATTTGAATATTTATATTTAATAATTGATTAGTGCAGTTTATAATAAATAACTAAAAATTTCATTTTTAGGGTGGGGAATGACAAATTATAATCGTAATTCGTAATTACTGTTTAAATCAAATCTGTAATATCTTTTACTCCAAGTTGGGCTGTTTTGATAAAACCTTCGCCATAGTCTGCTTGAATAGAATGTCCAAATTCTTTTGCTCGTGCTTCCAAAAACTGAACAAAACGAGGCGAAGAAATAAATGTTTCCTCTTCATCAGATTGATAATTTGGGTTATGAAATTGTGATTCAAAGGCTAAAATTGATTTCATTTTTTGCTGCCAAAACGGCGTTACATCTACTACAAAATCAGGTGTAAGCATATTGCTTTGAATATAATGATAGACATGTTTTGGTCGCCAATGCTCTTGTTTTTTGCCTTCCCATTCTGTTTCTATTTTTATAAGTCCACTCAAAAAGCAGGCTGTTTTTGAAAGTTCTGCGCCTTTTCCGTGGTCTGGGTGTCGGTCTGAAGGAGCATTTATTAATACAATTTCGGGTCTGAATCTACGAATGGCTTGAATTACTCTTAGCCTATGTTCGTTGTCATCTTTGAAAAAAGCATCTTGAAAAGCCAAATTTTCTCTTACTGAAAGTCCCAGTATTTTTCCTGAATTTTGGGCTTCTACATCACGAATTTCAGCACTTCCTCTTGAGCCTAATTCTCCTCTTGTAAAATCTATAATTCCAGTTTTTTTACCTTTTGAGGCTGCCGACAATAGTGTTCCTGAGCAGCTAAGTTCGACATCGTCTGGGTGTGCAGCAAGTGCAAGAATATCTAATTTTATATCTTGATTAATCATATAACTAATTTGAATTTGTGTCTATTTGATGTATTGGACATTTTAAAACGATTTGCAAAGATAGAAATTTGAGAATCATTTGTAGGTACAATTATCATAATAAAATCAATAAGGTTTAATTTTAAACTCCTTGCGTATTTTTAACAAAAAATTAGTACTTTGATGCAACGTATTAATAAAGTTTTGCATCTAATAAATAACAGAAGCATAATTTTTGAGTTAAATAAATTGATAAATTATTTATTTTGGCTCAATGACAAATTTCTCACTCCCAACAATTTATAACATACATAAATCAAAATACATTCAAACTATTACCTATATTATTATGAAAAATAAAACAAAATCATTTCAAATTATCGGCTCACCTCCTTTTAGACTGTCTATTGTAGGAATTTTGGTCGCTTTTTTTATGTTTTCAACCAATTCTTTTGCTCAAGATTACGATGATGTTTATGGCTCAAAAAAAGACCGTGTAGCCTTATCAAATAAAAAAGCAAAAGCAGAAGCCTTAGCTCAACAGCGTGCCGATGAAGCTCGTGCAAGAGCAGAAGCAGAATATGCACAACAAGCCGAAATTAGAGCAAAATTAGATGCTCAAGAAGCAGCAAAAAATCAGTTTACATCAACTTACACACCTTATCAGCGTCAAAACTGCAATGATTGTGGGCAGTTTAATCAATTTAATAACCCTTGTGGAGCAAATCCGTGTGGCAATGTAATTGTTACAAACCCATGTGGTTCTTCTAATCCGTGTGGTGGTAGAAATTATGGTTATAATAATAGATGGAATAATGGCTGGGGAAGCAACTGGAATAGAAGCTGGAACTCGGGTTGGTCAATGGGTTGGTCTTCTCGTGGAGGCTGGAACTCAGGTTGGTCTGTTGGATATGGAAACTGGAACAGATGGAACAATGCTTATTGGAACAGAGGCTGGGGAAGTGGTTATTATGGATATGGAAACTCGTGGAGCAGAGGCTATAATAATGGCTGGAACAACAATGTATGGAACTCATGTGATAGAGAATACAGAGGAGATACACGCAGCCAAAGCATAACAGCAGCACGTCAGCGCAGAGGTGGTGGAATAATTATTCCAACAACAACAGGAGGAAACACTCGTGGTGGAAGCACAATAGGAGGACGTTCAAACAATCAAAATACAAGAAGTGGGCGTAGTAATAATTACAGTCAAGGAAGAAATAATTCTAACACAAGAGGAAATACAAGAACAAATACTCGTACCAATACAAACCAAAATCGTAGAAATAACAGAGGAACAAGCACAAGAGGCAGCTCAAATACTCGTTCGAACAACAGAAGTGGTGGAAGTTCTACAAAACGTTCTTCTAGTAGTTCAAAAAGTAAATCTGGAGGAAGCCGTAGTGGAGGTGGAAGCAGTCGTTCACGTAGAGGTGGAGGAAGATAATTTTTTCTTTCTAAAAAATTTATAAAATAGAAAAAGGCTTTTTACAGAATGGTTACGAACTTTACGTAGCCAAAATGTAGAAAGTCTTTTTTGTTGTCTGTATAGCAAAAAACTACATCAAAACCTTACTATTCGAAAGAGCGAGGGTAGTGCAAAATGGAATTTGAAAAGCAATAATACAAGTAATTTTGGAAAAACCTATTGTTTTTTGAAAAAAAATTCGTATTTTTGTAAAAGATTTTGGATTATTATAAAAAATATTTTAAACTGATTTTTTAACAAAAACATAAAAACAAATTTATTATATTAATATAACAGATTATTTTTTTAATTGCTTTTTCAGTTCAAAAAAAATGTAATTCAAAGAAGAAAAATTTAAAGAATATTTTACCTAATTTTTTATACTATGTCAGAAAGACTGCGCATACTTTATGTAACAAGTGAGATTACACCATTTTTGAATAAGTTAGGAGTTGGAGATTATGTACGTCCATTGCCAGAAGCAATGCAAAACAAAGACATCGAAATTCGTATTATTGTACCACGCTGGGGAGTTATTAATGAGCGTAAAAATCGCCTTCACGAAGTAGTCAGACTTTCTGGAATCAATATTACAGTTGGTGAAGAAGACAAACCACTTACAATCAAGGTGGCTTCTATTCCACAGGCAAAAATGCAGGTTTATTTTATTGATAATGAAGATTATTTTCATCGCAAAAAATTATACAAAGACAAAGCAGAAAATCTTTTTGAAGATAACGACGAGCGTGCCATATTTTTCTGTAAAGGAGTTGCCGAAACCGTAAAAAAACTAGGTTGGTCGCCTGATATTGTACACTGTAATGATTGGTTTACGGGTCTTTTGCCTCTTTATCTTCGCTCTACATACCAAAACGAACCTCTTTTTAAAGAATCAAAAATTGTTTCGACAGTATATGATAATCTTTTTGAGCAAAAATTTGATGCTACAACACTTGCCGACAAAGTAGCCTTAGATGATATTACTGAAGAAATGTTAGCCTCACTTATCGCAAATCCAACTCCTCAAGGGTTTATGGAAATGGGTGCAAAATATTCGGATTGTATCGTAAATGCTCAAGAAACTGGCAAAACAAATGACATTATTGCAGCTTCAACATCTGAAAATGTAAGTACGATTGTAGGAGATAAAGATGCAATTTGTGATGGATATTTTGAGATTTATAAGACACTTTTAGGAGATAAAATGACAGAATTATTAGAAGAAAAAACAGCTTAGTCAAACTTCTATTTTCTTAATGAATACAAACAGACAGAGTAATTTTACTTTGTCTGTTTTTTTATTTGCCTATCCTTTATTAATTTTTGTTTCAAAACTAACAAATATTCTAATTTATCTATATAATTCGTACTTTTGCGAACGTATTTATATGATTCACTTTTTCAAGTCAAAAATATATTTATTTAACTCAAGCATTTTGCAACAAAATAAGTGATTTTGTTCGTCATATTTCTGTCTAAGTCAAAACATAAAAAAACACTAAAACAGTTGTCATAAATTTAATTTAATGAAAAAACATAATAGTTTATCTCGCATTTTGATAGTAGCCTCAAAGAAATCTCTTTCTATTCATTCTTCTTTCTTTCAAATAATTGGTTGTATTTTCTTTGTTATGGCTCTAATCAGTTGTGAAAAAGAGCCAGAACCTATTGGTATAGCAGACGAGCAAGTCATAAATACCTATTATACAGACACAATTAGTATCCAAGTCAAACTTTTTCAGTCAGACAGTATCAATACCACTAGCCGAACAGGCAATTCTCGTTTATTAATGGGGTCATTGACCGATGAGTATGTAGGCAGCTATTCGGCGCAGGCTTTTGGCAACCTTTCATTGACTTCACTTACCGAAGAGCTAAAAAACGATGATGGGCAAGTTGCAATTTTTGATTCCTTGGTTGGTTTCTTTCAAACTGATTACTTCTATGGAGATACAACAGTTCAGAATATGATACAATTTTATGAGGTTTCAGAGTATTTTGAAGGCAAATTTTATTATCAATTTGATTCGCTTCAAACCTCAAACTCGGTGGTTGGAACGGCTTCTTATCCTGCTGCCTTAGACAGCAATCGAGTATTACGAGTTGCTTTTTCGGAAGAATTTGGAAGAAAATTATTTGATTATGGAGTAGCTAATAAGTTTGAAAATGATTCTTTATTTAGGATTTTTTCAAAAGGACTTGCCTTTAGAAGTGCTTCTCCCAATACATCTATTATAGGCATAAATCCTCTTGCACCTGTTACAGGAGTCGGTTTATATTTTCATTACCCAGATGATACAGTTGCATCTTCTTACAAATTTGATATGCCTGTTAGTTTTTCGAATATAGAAAGTGATTTGTCTAATTCGGCACTTGCTGCTTTGGCTACACAAGATTATATTCCTAGTGAAAATACAAATAACCTTGCTGCCATACAAGCAGGAACAGGAATCGGTGTAAAAGTAGAGTTTCCTTATCTAAATGACTTTGTAAGCAATCAAAATATTATTATTCAACGTGCCGAATTAGATATTCCAGCTCTAAAACCTGCTATGAGTGCTAGTAAATCAGCTCCTAACCAACTCTTATTTTTATTTGGTGATGGAAATGGTTTTTATTATACACCTAGTGGTTCTGTTCAGTTTTTGGAGGCAGAAGGGGGAGCAAATGAAGGGTTATCAATGGCATACTCTACAGCAGGAAAATCATATAGTTATGCAACCATGACAAGTTATATTAATCAATTATCAAAGGGAAATATTCCTGAAAGTGATGGGCTAATTTTACAACCTTCTGAAAATAATATCAGTGTAGATAGATTTATTTTTCCTACACAGAAAAATACAGATAACCTTCCTTCTATTCGATTACGTATGTATTATAGTGTTGTAGAATAAAAGTAAAAAAAACTTATTTTTTTATAAATCACTTTTCAAATCAAAAGCGATTTAAAATTATTCTGTAATTTGCTAATAGTAAAGAGTTTGAAATACTCAAACTCATCAAATCAAAAATACGTCATTAAAAAAATATAAATTTATGTGTGGAATTGTAGGTTATATTGGGCAACGTGAAGCATATCCTATTCTGATAAAAGGATTAAAAAGATTAGAATATCGTGGTTATGACAGCTCTGGAGTAGCTTTAATGAACTCTAGCATCAATATTTATAAAAAACAAGGAAAGGTAGCTCAACTAGAAAGCTTTGCCAAAGACAAAGACAAAACAGGAAAGGTAGGTATTGGGCACACTCGTTGGGCAACTCATGGAGAGCCAAATGATACAAATGCACACCCTCATTATTCAGGCTCAAATCGTTTGGCAATTATCCATAATGGAATTATTGAAAATTATGCTGTCTTAAAGCAAGATTTAATCAATAAAGGACATACTTTTAAATCTGATACTGATTCAGAAGTTTTTATTCATTTTATTGAAGAAATTCAGAATCAACACAACTGCAGCTTGGAAGAAGCTGTTCGTTTGGCACTTCATAAAGTGGTAGGTGCGTATGCCATCATCATTATGTCTGAAGATACGCCTCATCAACTGATTGCAGCACGAAAAGGAAGCCCTTTGGTTATCGGAATTGGAAAAGATAATGACCAAAACGAATTTTTTATTGCTTCCGATGCTACTCCTATCATTGAGTACACAAAAGAAGTTGTTTATCTCAATGATGGCGAAATTGCATTGCTGACAAATGATTCTCTTACCATCAGAAATATTGAAGACATTCCGACAACTCCTTATATTCATACTCTGGATATGGAATTGGAATCTATCGAAAAAGGTGGTTATGATTATTTTATGCTCAAAGAAATATTCGAACAACCCAAATCTATTCGTGATGCACTACGTGGAAGGTTGATTGCAGCCAATGGACACTCAAATTTGGGAGGCATTCACAAGTACTTGGACAATCTTGTAAATGCAAAACGTATTGTAATTGTTGCTTGTGGAACTTCATGGCACGCTGGTTTGGTTGCAGAATATATTATTGAAGAGTTTGCACGCATTCCTGTTGAGGTAGAATATGCCTCCGAATTTCGTTACCGAAACCCAATTATTGAAGAAGGTGATATTATCATTGCCATTTCTCAATCTGGAGAAACTGCTGATACGCTTGCAGCCATAGAATTAGCAAAAAGCAAAGGCGCAATTATTTTTGGCGTTTGTAATGTGGTGGGTTCTTCTATTGCACGAGCAACACACGAAGGCGCATACATACATGCAGGACCCGAAATTGGCGTTGCAAGTACAAAAGCATTTACAGGACAAGTAACCGTTTTGGCTCTTCTTGGATTAATGCTTGCCAAACACAGAAAGACGCTTTCTGAAAATCAATTAAAAGACCTCTTGAATCAATTAGAGCGCATTCCTCAAAAAGTAGAACAAGCTCTAAAACTAAATAATCAAATTGAGAAAATAGCTAAAGATTTTGTTGAAGCTAGTAATTTCTTATACTTAGGACGTGGTTATAATTTTCCTGTCGCTTTAGAAGGTGCTTTAAAACTAAAAGAAATTTCATACATTCATGCAGAAGGCTACCCTGCTGCCGAAATGAAACACGGACCTATTGCTCTTATTGATGAAGAAATGCCAGTCGTAGTAATTGCTACTCGTGATAATTCGTATGACAAGATTTTATCAAATATCGAAGAAGTAAAAGCAAGGCGAGGAAAAGTAATTGCAGTGGTTACCGAAGGCGATGCAGCTATTCCAAAAAAGGTAGATTATGTAATCGAAGTACCAAGTACGCATGATGCCTTTATGCCTTTGGTTTCAGTTATTCCTCTTCAACTTTTGTCTTATCATGTGGCTTTGATGCGTGGTTGTAATGTCGACCAGCCTAGAAATTTGGCAAAATCTGTTACAGTAGAATAAAAAACACACGCACAAAACCAATTCTTTAAAACAACTTCAAAGAAAAAAGCCATTCTATCAATATAATTTTTGATAGAATGGCTTTTTATTGTGAATGAAAAACTAGACAAATTACTCTTTAATTTCTCCATTTTCTGCCTTGCGTTTTAGTTCATCATTTGCTACAATGACCACTTCAACACGACGATTCTGCGCTCTTCCTGCTTCTGTTTCGTTGGTTGCAATCGGAGCAGTTTCACCATACGCTGTTGTGTTTAATCTTCCACCTTTTACACCATTTGCAACTAAATAATCTCTTACTGCATTTGCTCTTTTTGAAGAAAGACTTCTATTGTAATTTTCGTCGCCTTTGCTATCTGTATGCCCTTGAATGGTAAGGCGAGTATCTGGATATTCATTTAAGATTCGGCTAAGTTTGGCAATATTTTCTTTTGCATTTGGGTTCAAATCTGACTTATCAAAGCCAAATAAAATACCCGAATCAAAAGTAACATCAATACCTTCTTCTACACGAACTACTTTTACATCTTCTACTTCATCTTCAATGTCTTTGGCTTGTTTGTCCATATATGCGCCGATGGCAACACCTGCTGCACCACCCACTACTGCACCAATAACAGTTCCTAATACTGGGTTTTTCTTAGAGGCTACTCCACCGATTGTTCCCCCTGCTGCGCCTCCAATAGCCGCACCTTTTCCTGCATTGCTCCAAGAAGCACACGAGGGAAGGGCAAATGAGGCAATAGCCAAAATAAGTGTATAGACTAATAGGTTTTGGAATTTTGTTTGAATATTTTTCATAAATAATAAAAATAAGGTTGGAAAAAAATAGTTTAAAAAAATGTCAATTTTATACATTAATATTGATACGATAATAAAAAAACAGCGAGTTGCTTTGTACAAAATTGTATTCTTATACAACAATTAAAACCTCATGTTGTTTGAAAAAATTGAGTGATAGATTTTTTTGGGCAAAAAAATCATTTTTATCAAAAATGAATCAAAATTATCTACCAAAAAGTAAAATAAACGACAAGAGTTTTTGTTTCTATCAAATTTAGGAACTTTATTTGTATAGATTTGTATGGAATAAATAATTTTATACCAATCCTTAAAAACGATTTTGTAATTACTATTCGTATAAAAACGTATTTTTTACAGTGAAAAATAATTACAATTTCATTAAAACTAAACCAAAATTGATTTTTTTATAAAAAACAATCAGCAATTATATGTCTGTTTATTCTTCTCCTTTTCTTGTTGCTCCTTCTTTGCATATTTCTTCTCCCAAAATTCATCTTGAAGGAGAAATATCTTTACCCTCTTCAAAAAGTGAAAGTAACCGTGCCTTAATTATAGAGGCTTTGTGTGAAAGAAAATGTAGCCTGATGAATCTATCGGAGGCTAGAGATACCAAAATTCTTCAACATCTTTTAGCTCAATTTAAAGATATTGAAGAACAAGAAGAAAATATTAGAAGCAATACAAAAGGAAGGAAAACAGATACTATTTCATTAGATTTAACTCTAAATGTTCAAGATGCAGGTACAACTATGCGTTTTTTGACTGCTTTTTGTACCATCAAAAACCACCCTACACTTTTGAAGGGAACTGACAGAATGCACCAACGCCCAATAAAAGAGTTAGTTGTGGCTCTTGGTAAACTAGGCGCACAAATTACCTATCAAAATGAAGATGGTTTTCCACCTCTTTTTATTCATGGGTTTAGTCCTAAAACTCAAAAACAGAATATTGCAATTCAGGGAAATATTAGTAGTCAATATATTTCGGCTGTTTTGATGATTGCACCTCTTTTGCCCAAAGGTATTTTATTAGAAATAATCCCTCCTGTTTCATCTGAGCCTTATATCAAAATGACACTAGAATTAATGCAACATTTTGGTATTTTGCATTCATGGACTGAAAACAGAATTATTATTCCTCATCAACAATATACTTCAAATCAATATAAAATAGAATCAGATTGGTCGGCTGCAAGTTATTGGTATAGTATGGCTGCTATTTGTTCGAAGTCTGAATTATTTTTGAAAGGGCTTAGAGAAAAATCTTGGCAAGGAGATAATCAGATTGCAAAAATGATGAAAAGCTTAGGAATCCGAACACATTATGAAAAGGACGGAGTTCGTTTGCAAAAAACTTCTTCTAGGCGTTCTCCCTTTAAATATGATTTTACTCCTTGTCCAGATTTGGCGCAAACAATGGCTGTTTTGTGTGCTGCTTTGGGTGTGGAGGCGCACATGACAGGATTGCATAGCTTAAAAATAAAGGAAACAGATAGATTAATGGCTCTTAAAATCGAACTTGCAAAGTTTGGTGTAGAAGTAAAAATCATTGATGATAATGCGCTTTACATTCCAGTTTCGACACTTCAGGCACCAACCGAACCTTTGCAGACTTACCACGACCATCGTATGGCAATGGCTTTTGCTCCCTTGGCTTTGCTTTTTCCTATTACGATTGATAGCCCTGAAGTAGTTCAAAAATCATATCCTAGTTTTTGGGAGGATATGGAAAAAATGGGATTTAGAATGAAATAAAATACACAAAATTATTTTATTATATAATAAGTAAATAATTTATAATCTACTTTTCTCAATTTTGAAAGCCACTATATGTCATCACAAACTAACAACAAATATGAGTCTTTATTAAAAGAAACTCAAAGTATTATTTCTATTTTTTATATTCTTGCTGTTGCTATCGGAATGCTTTTTAATTATCAAAAATATTCAGAATTTGGAATTAATATCTTTGATTATGCAGATATATTTGAATTTTTGATAACACCTTTTTCAGATATAATTATTTTTTTATTTACTATTGGCTCTTCTTTATTTGTTTATCTATTTTTTAGATTTGATACATGGCTAATGAAAAAACACCCTAATTTTTACAGTAGAGCAGCCTTTGGGTGGAACAAAAAAACATGGTACAACACCTATAGAAATATCATATTTTTGATACTCTTTTTTTCTTTTTTGCATTCTACAGCAACTCTTTATGGAAAAATAATTGCAAGAAAAACAAAAAAACAAACTCCCATTTCTTTACGATTTTTGGATAATGAAATCAAAAAAGGAATTATTATAGGCAAAACCAAAGAAGTTATTTTTCTTTTAGAAAACAAAAAAGTAAAAGTAATTCCATTTATGGCACTTGTAAAAGAATTTGAAGTTAAAAAGTAGTTTTATTCTCTTCAAAACTCTAACCTATAAACCTCTAATTGAATTTGATAATCAGTATCAAAATAACTTTTTTCAAATTCAAAATTTAGTTTTTTTAACAATGCCTTTGAAGCAATATTTCCTTCCATAATTAGCCCAATAATCTTTTTGTGTTTCAACTCATTTTTCACAAAATCAATGACTTTCTTTCCCAACTCGGTAGCTAACCCTTTTTCTTGAAACTCTTTTGAAACCCTAAAACCAAGATGAAAAGTTTGCTTTGAAGCCAAATAAGGTGTTAATCCGATTGTTCCGACAAATTTTTGAGTTTCTTTTTCTCTAACAACCCAATAAAATAATTTTTGCTCTTGAGAGAGAAGTTGTTTTTTTTCTAAAAACTCAATATTTATTTCTTCTTCAGATATACCAATTTTTTCGGCTAGTATTCCAAAATATTTAACCTTTATATTCATTATTAATTTTCTCTAAATCTTTTTTTGTATTCACGTTCACAAATGTTTTTTCATTAAAAAAACTCGCGTTTTCAATCAAAGATACATTAACAATTTTACAATTTAAGTTTTTATTTACTAAACCTAATTTTAAAAAACCATTTTCAATACTTTCTTTAAAATATGGTAGAGCATTCTTTTTGTAAATTCCAATTAACGAATGAAGCTTTTCGTTATATTTAGGAATTGTAATTAATTTTTTTTTAGAACTATCTAAAAGTAGTTTTAGCAAGCTTTGTGACACAAAAGGAGTGTCACAACTCAACACAATATTAGTTCCGGTTTTAGTATAATTAAGACCTGTATATATTCCGCCAACAGGCCCTTTGTTTTTGATTAAATCAGGAAAAACATCTGTGTTAAACTTAAGATATTCTTGATTATTAGAAATAATAATAATTTTTGAAACCATAGGTGTAACCGTCTTAATAATCATTTCAACCATTGAGATATTGTTAATTTTTAGCAGACCTTTATCTTCTCCCATTCGGGAACTTTTTCCTCCTGCCAAAATGATTGCTGTTATTTTTTCCATTTTCGACCTATTTTTATATCTAAATAGATAAAGCTTTTAGCTTATTTTGTAAATCTCTTGCAGTATAGTCTATTCCTAAACTAATTTCTTTAATGGGGTTATTTATTATATCTTTTTCAATAGTTTT
>CAKZOK010000175.1 GCA_937136415.1 uncultured Cytophagales bacterium
GATGCAATGGACCACACTGTTTCGAAAAACACAAAAGTAAATAACACTATCGGAACGATTGCAACAGGACTTTTTGCCTTCAATTATTACCCAAGATTATTAAAAAAACACCATCAGCATCATCGTTTTGTAGCAACTGAAAAAGACCCTGATTTTCATCACGGAAATTTTTGGGTTTGGTATTATACCTTTGCCAAAAATTATGTTACTATTATTCAGATTGTCTTGATGGCAATTACTTATAATATTTTGAAACTCATTTTTCCATTAGAAAATGTTATTTTTTATTGGATGATTCCTTCTGTTGTAGCTACTTTTCAGCTTTTTTATTTTGGAACATACTTACCTCACCGAAAAGCACCTAATAATAAACACTTTTCAAGAAGCCAGAAAAAAAATCACCTTTGGGCATTTATTTCGTGTTATTTTTTTGGGTATCACTACGAACATCACGACAGTCCGAATACGCCGTGGTGGAGATTGTATCAGAAGAAATAAACGTAGAAGATAGGTTAGCTTTGCTGATTTCGAACTCCAAGCTGTTTTTTTAATGATTCTTTAGAGAAATATTTGAAGAAAATCCATTAAAAACGTTTAAAAAATAAATTTATCATATCTTCTAATCAAGAATAACCGTATCTTAACTATTATATTTTACTTGCTTAATTATTCATAAAAAATACGGTTATGGGTTTCAAAAATAAATTATTCAAAATCGCTTCTGCAATTACTGGAGGCATTTCGTCTATTGTCAGTGTGGCAGTGTTAGGTGACCTTATAGGTTCGGGAGATATGGAACTAATAGTTGGAGTATTGAGTGCTGGTGGTATTGCTACGGCTGCTGGTTATAATACAATTCGCCTTCACAGAAAAGAAAAAAAAGAACTTTTTCAGAAAAAACAATTAGATATTTTATACTTGGCTGTGCAGCATCATGGGCAACTTACGCCCACGCAAGTTGCTTTACAAACCAACACTCCGATTGATGAAACAAAGGCACTTTTGGACTCGCTTTCCGATGCTGGTGCAATGGAATTACAGGTTTCTAATACAGGTAATTTGGTTTATACGCTCATTGATGAAGTGCATTTACAAGATTATATGGCAAAAATTGGATAGAATAATAATTATTTATTACTGTACTGATAAAATTAAATGATTACAAAGTATATTTGTGTTTTAGATTGATTTTAAGTCTAACCAATTTTATTTAATTTTTTGTTAAAGATGATAGATAAAAAAAGAAAATTAAGATATATTGATGCAATAAGAGGTATTGCTATATTGAGCGTCATTGCTGTACATACTAGCCAACATGGTACAAACCTATATCCTAAATTGATACAAAATTTAATGAATGAAGGAGCTAGAGGAGTACAGTTATTTTATGTAGCTAGTGCCTTTACACTTTTTTTATCTTATAATTATAGAAAAGGAAAAGAAATTCATACAAATAGGAATTTTTATCTTAGAAGATATTTTAGAATAGCACCTCTTTATTATTTGGGAATAATCTATTATTTTTTATTTTATTCTTCCGAAACTACTTCAGCTTTTAATGTTTTTTCTAATTTTTTGTTTGTACATGGTTTAAGTCCTTATTGGATAGATAATTTAGTACCTGGAGGTTGGTCTATCACAGTAGAAATGACGTTTTATTTAATTTTTCCGTTTATAGCTAAAAAAATCAACACATTAAATCAAGCTGTAAAATTTACACTTTTTAGCTGTATATGTACTGCAATTCTTAAAATAATACTTATCAAATATCCTCTTATACATGAATCAGATGTTTGGGCGCACTATTTATTTTTATTTTTTCCTAATCATCTTCCTGTATTTGGGATAGGAATTATAGCTTATTTTATAATTGATAGAAAAGACTATCAATTATCACCCTTTAGTTTAATTTTATTATTCATTGTTTTGATAATTCAATTTATTTGGGAAACGATAGAATGGGTTGCTTTTATTCCTAATCATCTATTTTTTGGTGCAGCATTTTTAGTTCTTTTATTAGCATTACAGAAAAAAGAATATGTTTTAGTTGTAAATAAAGTTACTTGTTTTATGGGTAAAATTAGTTATAGTGCCTATTTGGTGCATTTTGCTGTTTTATTTTTTATGAGTAAAATAAACTTTGTAGATTTTGTAGATACGACAAATAATATATACTCTTTACTTAATTATCTAATTAGATTTTGTTTGGTAGTTTTATGCACAGCTTTTATTTCTTACTTAACTTTTAGAATCATAGAAATACCTTTTCAGAATTTAGGCAAAAAGATAATTGCAAAATTAGAAATGAATCAAAAAAAAGAAACTATTTAAGTCATTAAAATGCTATTTCAAAGGGTTTTTAAATAATTTTGTCTAATCCAAATATTGATAAATTTAAACAAAAAAAGAGTTTGAAATATATTCAAACTCTTTTTTTAGTTTTTTATAGAAACAGACTGAGAAGTCTATTTTACATTTTTATTGCACTTGATTCATAATACGAATTGCTTCTTGTAAGTGAGTATCTTTTTTGAGTTCTTTCTCAAATTTTTCAAAACTAGCTTGTTTTACTGTATCAGCCTTATTTTCAGCCAAATCCTTTTTCAATGCTATAATTTTGAGTGTTTCATCTGATTTTGATAAATTTTCGTATTTCTTAGATTCTCCTTCCAAAGTGCGTTGTAGTGTTCGGTATTCGTCTAAATTGAGTGAATAAACAGTTTCATTTCTACGCTTATTCAATCGTTTTGCGTTTTCATCAATAGAAGAAAAAGTGGCATCTTTCGATACTCGTTTTTCTGTATCTTTCTGAACTTTAGCTAACTTATATTTAGGCGACCACTCTTGATACTTTGCCTTTCTAACTTCATCCCATTTCAAAGCATAAGGTTCTTGTTCTTCTCCAAAATCAATGTAAGAATACATATCTGGAAGAGTAATATCTGGAACAACTCCCTTGAGTTGGGTAGCTCCTCCATTGATACGATAATATTTCTGAATGGTAAGTTTTAATGCTCCTAAAGGCTTAATACTTTCATATTCTTTGCCCAAAACTCTATCCAAATCAAGGAAATTTTGAACTGAACCTTTTCCAAAAGTAGGACTTCCGACCACAATGCCACGATTATAATCCTGTACTGCAGCAGCAAAAATTTCAGATGCTGAAGCACTAAACTCATTTACCAAAACAATCAAAGGCTTATCAAAAACAACAGTTTTGTCTGTATCTGAATATACCTTAGGCAAACTTCCACGAGCTTTTACCTGCACAACAGGACCTTTTTCGATAAACAAACCAACAATATCAATTACATCTCCTAACGAACCTCCTCCATTATTTCTTAAATCCAAAATCAAACTTTCTACATTTTCTTCATTGAGTTTGAGAAGTTCTTCTTTCATATCTCTTGAAGAAGTGCGTCCATTTTTGTCTTGAAAATTAGAGTAAAAAGAAGGTAATTTTATATAACCTATTTTCTTTCCTTTTTGAGGCTCTAAAACAACAGATTTGGCATACGTTTCTGCCAAAATAACCACGTCACGAACAATCGGAATTATTTTTATCATTCCATCTACTTTTTTGACTGTTAGGCGTACTTCCGAGCCTTTTTTGCCACGAATAAGCTGAACAGCATCATCTAAAGGCATATCAATAATCGAAACAGGTTCATCATCTCCTTGCGCTACCTTTTGAATAATATCGCCTTCTTTCAAATCGCCTTGCTTCCATGAGGCACTCCCTGGAACGATTGCCGTTACTTTTATTTCTCCTTCACGCTCTTGCAGAGTTGCTCCAATTCCTTCAAATTGACCAGAAAACTGAATATCAAAATTCTCTTTATCTTTTGGTGGGTAATATTCTGTATGTGGGTCGTAGGCACTTGTAATGCTGTTTAAATAAAGATTTCGCCAATCTTTTTTCTTTAAACGATACATGCGTTTGAAAAACTCATTTTGATTTTTTTGTACAGCCTCACGAGCATCTTTTTCTAATTGCGCCAATGATTTTGCCTTATAACCTTTTTCATCGGTTTCTTTTTTCTCTTCTGCTTTCAACAAATTATCCAAACGAACCATTACTTGGTATTTCAATAATTTTCTCCAGACCTCTTTTTGTGCCTTTGTGTTTTTTGCATAATCTGATTTATCACCATCTAATTCAATGGTTTCATTTTTATTAAAATCAAAAGGTTTTTTAAGGATTTCTGTACTAATTTCTTCTGATTCTTTTAATCTTTTTTCAAAAATTTCATACGCTGTATTGAAAAAACCATAATCCCCTTGCATAGCTTGGTCGTCAATAAGATTTTTTTGTGTTTCAATTTTTTTAAAATCCTCTTGTGTAAAATAACGCTTATTATTATCCATTCTCTTCAAAAACAAATCAAATGTTTTGCCAGCAAAATCATCATCTAAAGCCAAAGGCTGGTAATGTTGTTGAGTGAGAGCCTGCACTAAAAGTGTAAGTAAAAAACGATTTTTTTCTTCATTATCCTCATCTGGATTGTCTAAGGTAGTCAAACTTGGATATTGCAAAGCAACATTTTGGGCTACTGTTTCCATAGGAATCTGACTAGAATCTAATTCTTGAGCATCAGCAGTTTGATTTTGATTGCATGAAGATAAAGTAAGGAGCGCAAAGGCACTTAGATAACCAAACCTAAAAGTAGATTTAATTTTGGAATGAATAGAATGTTTTGCCTTCTGAAAAGGTGTATCTTCAGTAAGTGAAGTATCAGAATATATATTTTTGAGGTATGTTTTCATGTATGATTTAGTAAGAATGGAATAACTTTAAAGTAAAAGGATTAAAAAATGATAAATCAGTATTTATTTTTTTATTACTTTGGTTATATCTTAATAGAATTGATTAATTAGTCTAAAAAATTAAGCCAAAATACACACTATTTTTCAAAATAAGGCATTTAGAGGCTTTAATTTAATTTATTTTTGATTTAATATCATAGAAATAACATTTGTTAGTTTTTGCTTAGAAGAAATTGATTCTGTCTTAATTAAGAATTAAATCACAAAAAGCATGAAAAATAATTAATATAGGCTTATTTTTTGCCATTTAGTTTTTGTATTATTTTGTATTATCAATAGAATAACAGAACTTTGTAAATTAATCATTATCATAGTTTTCTAACCTCATCTCATTTTAATGAAATCTTTTCTTAAAAAAATTGCTCCTCAAGTATTATTGGATTTTAATAGTTTTTTATATTATAAAAATGATTTTTCTAATTTTGTGAAAAATAAAAATCTATATGAGAACATGAGAAAATGGATAGAAGCAGGAGAAAATGCTCCAGCACCACATATTGTAAAGCAAAAAACTATTCAACGGTATCAGAAAGAATACAATTTGGATACTTTAGTAGAAACAGGAACATATATGGGTGATATGATAGATGCACAACTTTTATTTTTTGATACTTTATATACTATCGAACTTAGTGAAGAACTTTACCAAAAAGCTGTAAGAAAATTTGAAGGTAATCAAAAAGTAATTTTGAAACAAGGAGATAGTGGAGAAGTAATTTCTGAAATCTTACCTAACTTTTCACAACCTATATTATTCTGGTTAGATGGACATTTTTCAGCTGGGAAAACTGCACAAGGAGATTTGGACACACCAATTATAGAAGAATTAAGAAAAATATTTTCTACTTTGGTCAATCATATAATTCTAATAGATGATGCTCGTTGTTTTATAGGAGCAAATGACTATCCTTCAATAGATAATTTATGTAAATTTGTTTCACAAAATGCACCTCATTATCAAGTAGAAGTTGGAAATGATATTATTAGGTTAATTCCTAAAAAGTAATTAAAAGCAATCAATTTATGAAAAATATAAAAAACATACTATACCTTCTTTTTTGCCTGTCTATATTTGCATCTTGTTTACAATCAGATTTGGATTCTATACAACCCAATTCTGTAAAAGTAAAACAAGGAGGTATAGTCATTCAAGACCAAAATACAATAATTGAATATGGAACATTAAGAGTATTCAAAGATTCTATAACCAAGAACTATACACTTACTAATTCTAGCAATCAAATACTTCATTTTAGCCAAATTACAAGCGATAATAAAGATTTTTTTGTGAAATTAGAAAAAGATACAGCTGCTTTATTTCCTAAAGAAGAACTAAAATTTTCAGTTACTTTTTCGCCTCAACTAGGAGGAGAAACCATAGGAAAAATTAGCTTTTTGACCAACGACCCTGCTTTTCCTGTTTTTAGTTTTAGAGTAAAAGGAGAAGGAATCACTCCTCCCGAAATTGTAGGAAACAACTCTCCTCAATTTGATTCTTTGAATACTATATTTTTAGGTTTTGGAGAGCCAAAAGGAACACTCTTTACAGTAGAAATTTATATCGAAGATACTTACAATAGAATAGACCCATCGCAACTTAGTGTAAAACTGCAAGCTGTATTTGGCAATGGCGACCGACCTGCTGCCATTATCAAGACACCTACTGAAATAACACTTAGTGCCGATAAAAAACGTCTTTCATATAGTTTTGCTGTTCGTTTTCAGCCAAGTAATTTTGTAGATGTCGAAACTACACTCATATTAGGAAATGGAGATATATCAAATGTTTTCAAGACAAGAATAGAAAGACCGGGGGGAGCAAATTAATTCTTTGGTCTAAAAATTATAAAAAAGACATTCGCTTCCAAAGTGAATGTCTTTTTTTCTGTTCTAGTAAAAATATAAGGTGGTGTTACACAAAGTATGATTTTTTTAAAGCGTTTTAGAATAGCAAAATTATATAACTAAAAACTGCCCAGAATGCCCTTGTTGGTGTTTTAGCGAAGCGACACCAACAACCAAACAACTTATCATACTTTTTACAACACCACTAAAAAATTATTTGTGTTCTAGTTCTACTATAAAAAAAGTAGTTGTTCCTTTTAATGAACTGGTAGAAAATTTTGCTTCATTTGGAAAATATAAAATGTCGTTTGTTCTGACAAGCCTACTAGCCAAAACCTTTGTCAAACTTTCTTTTATAGTTCCTTTTCGCTGCCCTAATTGCTGATAAATTTCATTTATATTGAGAGGATAACGAGAATAAATAACACAAAAATAATCCGTTCCTGCTGTATTATCCATTGTCAGATAATGTTTTTCATCTGGAAAAGCAATTTCTCCATTATGGTATGGCAAATAAGGACTGATATAAGATTTATGAGGAAAAACAGTATGTATATTTTTGGTTTTGTCGGTTGCAAAAGCATAAACATAAGCAGGCTCAAAGTTGGAAAGATAAATACGAAAATTAGTCCCTCCATTGAAAGGTTGAGATGCTTTATAGGTTGCTATTCCGTTTCTTTTTAAATCAATTTTTTGTCCATTGGCAAGTTCGAAACGCAAACTTCCAGCAAGTAAAGGGCGTTCTTTTTTTGGTTTGTAAAAAGGTACAAGCTCATAGGCAAAGCGCACAAAATCTGTAAAATCATCGTATTCTATCCATGTAAAACCACCATTTGCCCATTCTGTTCCCCAGCTATTTATTATTTCGAATGAGCCTTTTTCTCCTTTTTTATCATCAAAACCAACAACACAAATGGCGTGTCCTCCCCAGCCTTGATTTGGTTTTTCGGAAGGTCGCCAAAACTCTTTTGCATCATAAATTGAAGGAGGAGCTTCCATTCCCACCACAACAGGGTTTCCTTCTGTAAGGCTTTTCTTGAGTGCCGAAATACGCTCATCGTGTGTATAGCCAATATTCCATAAGCGCACATAATCTTTTAATTTGTATTCTTCTGCTTCCTTATAAATTCTTTCAGGAACATAATCGACACATTGCTCGGCAAAATTATCTCGTTTGGCTACCCCATGAACTTGCATTTTTTTGAGTGCATCAGTCATAATTGCGCCATAAGTACAATCTATATCTTCTTCTTCTTTTACCAATTTATAAATAAAACCAGGGGAAAAAATAAGTTTATCAATCTCTGTTTGTGAGCGCAAATCTAACTGACGAGCCTCCAAAATTGTTCTTGCAGCATACGCCGTCGTCCAGCCTACACATGTTCCATAACTGCCTTGGTCACCAGGGGTAGGGCAGTATTGTTTGAGTGAAACGGCAGAAGGCAAACCTCTATAACTCTCTTCTGTCTGTTGAGGTTTTAAGGGAATAGATTCACTCATTTTTTCTTCTGCATCTAATCGTAAGCCTTTTCCACGCTTATCCAGCTTTGGATTTTGTTGAGCAAATGAAAAAGAAATAAGAAAAAAATTAATCAATAATACACAAAAAAAAGTGCATTTTGAACTATATTTATAGAATAGAACTTTCATTTAGATAGAATTTATAAGTATAATAGACTTTCTAGTCTGTGAATAAACTTTTTTAGCAAAACGCAAAAGTAATGCCTTCATTGTATCAATTTACTTAGGACAAGAAAAACAAAACTCAATTTATGCTAAACCTAAAAACAATAAAGAAAGAAAATCTAATCCTCTTAGAAGCACTAGCAGGAAGCAAAGCCTATGGAACAGATTTGCCCACTTCTGATACAGATATAAAAGGTGTTTTTATTCTGCCAAAAGAAAAATTTTATGGTTTGGAATATGTCCCACAAGTAAACGATGAAAAAAATGATATTGTTTTTTATGAAATAAAACGTTTTATCGAACTTTTAGCCAAAAATAATCCATCTGCGATTGAGATTTTTCATACTGAAGATTTTTTTTATAAAAATCCTATTCTTAATTTAATAAAATCGGAAGATATTTTATCCAAAATGTGTAAAGATACCTTTGCAGGATATGCACTCACACAAATCAAAAAAGCAAAAGGACTAAAAAAGAAAATATTTAATCCGATGCCAAAAGAACGAAAAACCGTTTTAGATTTTTGTTATATTCTGGATAATTTGGATAATCAGAAAAATAAAAAAGGCAGCCTTCCACTAACAAAATGGCTAGAAATAAAAAAATATGAACAGCAAAACTGTGGGCTTTCATCAATTAATCATATCAAAAATACGTATTTACTTTTTTATTATAATCAAAATGAAAAAACAGACTTTTATTATAAAGGAATTTTGAAAAATAAGGATTCGAATGAAGTTAGTTTGAGTAATATTCCGAAAGAAGAAAAACCGATTGCCTATTTATTTTTTAATAAAGAAGGATATGCAGCCCATTGCAAAGAGTACAAACATTATTGGGAATGGGTAGAAAAACGCAATAATGCTCGTTATGAAAATACGCTTGAACACGGCAAAAATTACGATGCCAAAAATATGATGCACACCTTTCGACTTTTAGATATGGCAATCGAAATTTTAGAAAAAAAACAAGTCATTGTCAAACGTCCAAATAGAGAAGAATTATTAAAAATACGAAGTGGATTTTTTACTTATGAACAACTTTTAAGAAAAGCAGACCAAAAAATTGAGCTTTTAGAAAAAGCCTATCAAAATTCTACTTTGCCCAAATTTCCAAATATAAAAAAATTGGAAAAAGCATTGATTCAGATAAGAAATCAAAGCAAATAAAACGAAAATTGTATATTTGTGCCAAATAGTTTGCTCTAAAAATTCGTTTAAATTTTTATTTCAAAATTTTCAAAAATTAAAATCAAAGGTTAAAATTATGGCAGAAGATAAAATACTCAATTATAGTAAAAATGTAATAAAAAATATGCCCACAGACTGGCTAAAACTTACCACACATAGACTAGATATTTACAATGAAGAATTAGCAAAAAAAGAGTTTTTAGAACAATTTGAAGAGTTATTTAAAAAAAATAATACCAATCAATCGGCATTAAATCAGTTGCCGACTGCCTATGATTATATTCGTTTGGGACACCCATTGTCTTCTGTTTTGGAATGGACAATAGCCAAATTACATCATCTAAAGTCGGATAATATAATTAGTTTTTCATCAAGAACAACTCCTATTTTAGCTATTTTAAGAAAAAATTTGCTTGATAATATAGCAACACAAATCATTTACATTGATAAGCTGCCAGCTTTTTTTGATGCTCAAATGGTAAGAAATGTATATGGTTATAAATTTGAGTTAAAAAAAATTGAGAAAATTGAGGACATCGAAAAAGAGGCTGATTTTAAGGGAAGTACTATTTTTATCTCACAAAAAAATCAAATTAGTAAAGCCAATTTGACTTCAAGTATTGATTTTTTTCTAAACATTCATGATGAACTAGGAAGTATTTTATTGGTCAATAATAATAATACAAAAAATGAAAATTATATTTCAGAAATTCAGCATGTAAGAAGAAGAGAAACTATCGCCATGACTCCTGCTGATTGTCTTTCTGCCTTGCAAATC
>CAKZOK010000176.1 GCA_937136415.1 uncultured Cytophagales bacterium
GCATTGTAGGTAGTTTTTAGTTGTATAATTTTGCTATTCTAAAACGCTTTAAAAAAATCATACTTTGTGTAACACCAGCGTTTTTTTGTATCGAAAATATTTTTTATAAAAGAATTGTAATACTATCAATATTTTATTCCAAACTAATGACTAGCTCTACTCTAGGTGCTTTTGGTGGAATTTGTGTCAAGATTAATTCTTCTTTATTATTTTTATTTTCTTCTTCTATCTGTTTTTTTAGAACAGCATCATCTAATTTTTCACTCATTCCATAGACAATATAATGAAATTTGCTTTTATCATCTACTCGTTTTTTTAGATAATTAAAGACTTGTTTGGTTCGTTTTGAAGACTCTTGAAGGCGATTCTTTTTTTCTTTTTGATTACCTGAATAAGTTCTTCCAAATATTTCTATGGCTAATCTTGTATCATTATTCAAAAATATTGCTACTTGTTTTAGTTTTTCTTTTTGCGCTTTGGTAAGTCGTTTGGTATTTTTTCCATCAAAGACAACAAAATGAGTAATTATGATTTTTTGGTTTTCATTTTTGGTTGTGGAGATACTTTTAGCTTTTGAGTAATATGTATTTCCTGTACTTTTCCTTGCATAAAACTGGTCTATATATTCCCATGAACCGTGTGAGAAGCTCTCTTTTATTTTATCATAAATAGGTTTAAAATTATTATTTGATTCTAACTTTGAAGACACATATTGAATAGGTGCTTTGGGAGAAATTTCATTAACTGTTATGTGTTCCAAACTATCAAAAGCATTGATGTTTTGCTTTGTCATTGTATAATCGATGAGTTCTCTCAATACTTCAAATCTGTCTTTGTTGTAATTGTGAAAAACGGCAGAGTCATAATAATTGGTTAGATTTTGAGAGCGATTTTCGAAAAAATTATGTTGTCCAATTTGTTCTTTTAAAAACATAATTGGTTCGAAAATAATATCACGATTGAGTTCATAAATGAATGTTTGAGGAGGCACAAAAAGCACAATTATATAAGGACGAAAGCCTTTCACAAGAACACTAATTTCGTAGCGTTCGTCGGGTAATAGAAACATAAAATAATTTCCATTGGTTGTATCAGGTGAAAAAACTCGGTTTTGTTTTTCTTGTGTTCGTAGATTTCTAACTATCAAATTGACTATTAATTTTTCTTTTTTGATAGTAATTTTGCCTTTTTTGTCTTCTAATTTTTTGTTGTTGTAAGCAAATAATTTTCCTTTTACGATTGTGGAAGTAGGCAAATGAGCATTTTTGTTTTCTAGTTGTGTATTTTTTGGTGAATCAAAATCTTGAGCAAAAGAAAAATTTGATGCCCATACTCCAATTAGAACAAATAAAAAAAGAATAATTTTTTGATTTTTGTTGGTTTTTTTTATAATCAAATGATTTTTTGATTTTTGTTGGTTTATCATTTTATTACTTCTATGTTTTCTCACTAAATAATTATATTGGAAGCATTTTCTATTTATCTTGCAAAACTCTTTATTTGTTTTGACAGACCTAAAAGTATCTTTTTTAACTCTAATTTACAAATTAAAGACAAAAACCGAACCTCTCAGCACCAACATAGCGAGAAATTCGGTAAAGTTCTTGTTTTTTACGACCAAAGAGATAAATTTTTCTTTTTATTTTCCTTCAGCAGACACTTTTAAGATAAGCATATCTACATTTTTTGAATCCATATTTTCATTGGTATAACCTGCCAAAACAAAGCTGCCATCATTTGCGAGCGCACCTGCTTTTGCTACTTGGTCTTTGTTTCCTCCTAGAGTTCTTGTCCAAATTTCATTTCCTTTTTCATCTAATTTATTAATCATAATTTCATTCGAAAGCTCACTCACATTGTTTCCATATTCGTCGGCTTTATAAATGTCTGTATAACCAATTAGAATAATTTCGGAGGTGCTAGTAACCAAAATATCAAATGCCTCATCTGTACTTAGTCCACCAAAATTCTTATCCCATATTTTTGTACCATATTTGTCGGTACATACGACCCAAGCGTCGTGGCTTCCCTCTGCATAAGTATAAGAATAACCAGCAATAAGAATATTTCCAGACGGCATCACTTTTACTACATTTGCCATTTCATTATCTCCACCACCATAGGTTTTTTCCCATTTTTTCTTTCCTTTTTTATCAACATGCATCAAAAGCATGTCCCATTTTGTCATCATTTCTCCTTCTACATGCCCAGCAATTAAATATCCATCTTCTGTTTTGGCTAAAGAATGTCCTTGTTCACTACTTTTTCCACCAAAGCTTTGTTTCCAAACTGTTTCTCCTTTGGCATCTATTTCTAAAAGAATAATATCACTTTTTCCTGTTGCAATAGGAATGCTATTCATCAAAATCATATAATTGCCTCCCTCTGCTGGAATGATACTATAAATTTCGTCAATACTTTGATTAGAGCCAAATGTTTTGTCCCACATACGACTTCCCTTTGAATCTGTACGAACTATCCACCCATCTTTTATATCTGAACCTGCACCATAAGAATCTGAATATCCAGCAAATATAAATCCACCGTCGGCTGTTTCGACACCTGTGTATCCTTCTTCACTTTCTTCTGCTCCATAGTTTTTGTTCCAAAGCACATTTCCATTCACATCTACTTTTATTGCGCTCATGTTCATATCTCCTGCACCATAGGAATCTGTTCGTCCTAATAATACAAAATTTCCATCTTTACACTTTATAATATTATTAGCAGCATCAAAGCCTTTATCTCCTACTGATTTGTAGGCAAGTTTTTTTGTATGTAAAGTAGTGGATTTATCAGTCAAAGAAGGAGAAGAAAATGATGCAACAGTAGAACTGATATACAAGGTTGCTGCAATACAGAAAGTTAAGATTTTCATACGCTAAGGCTCTATTTTTTATTTTATTAGATAAGATTATAAATAATCATTTGTTGTTTTTCTTGATACTTGTCTATAAGCAATTTTGCAATAAGTGTGCCTACTTCTAAGCTAAAAGATTATACAATTTAGCATAAAAATAATGACTAATTAAATAAAGTCTTTTTTTTATTAAAAATCTTGTAAAAAGCTAATTTTACAACCGAATTGTTAAATAATTTTGATTTATTTTATTGTTTTCAGTTTTTTTAATTCTGGTTTTTCTTATTTTTTTGGATTTTGCGTTTCTATATTTCCATCTTTCAATCTAATTACTCGTTCTGTTTTTTCGGCAATATCATCTTCGTGAGTTACTATCACAATCGTTTTTCCACTCTCGTGTACTTGTTTGAAAAGTTCCATTACTTCATAAGAAGTTTTTGTATCTAATGCTCCTGTTGGTTCGTCAGCCAAAATTACTTTTGGGTCTGTAATTAATGCCCTAGCAATAGCTACACGCTGCTTTTGTCCACCTGAAAGTTCTGAAGGCAAATGATGCGCCCACTGGCGCAAACCAACACGCTCCAAATACTCTTCAGCTTGGATTTGCCTTTCCTTTCTTCCAATTTTTTGGTAATAAAGTGGCAAGGCTACATTTTCGGCAGCCGTTTTGAAGGAAAGCAAATTGAAGGATTGAAAAACAAATCCTAAAAACTTATTACGGTAAATGGCTGCTTGCTTTTCAGAAAGATTTTTTATTAAGACTTTGTCTAACCAATATTCTCCATTATCATAATTGTCTAACATTCCCAAAATATTAAGTAATGTAGATTTTCCAGAGCCTGAAGACCCCATTATAGAAACAAGTTCTCCTTCATTAATTGTCATATCAATCCCTTTCAAGACGTGCATACTTTGAGCTGTGGTATGATAAGATTTATGGATATTTTGTAGTGAAAGCATATTTTTTAGTTAATGGTTTTATTATTATTTATTCATCAATCAAGTTTAGTGATTTTTTTTGTCTTCTCTTGTGTATTTGAATTATTTTAACTAAAAAAAATGATTTTTATTTTAAAATTTTAATAAGGTGTTTTACTCTATCAGTTTGAATATAATCTACTCCTTTATTAACTGCATCTACATTTCTTGCTTTAGAATGTGTATTTAATGTTGCGACTAAAAAACCCTCTTTTTGTGCTTGCTCTACATTTTCTTTAGTTAGGTTATCTGTCTGAACTATAATTCCCTTTAGATTATATCTTCTTGCTTTTGCCAAAGCTACTTCAAAAACTTCGTAAGCAAAAATATGATAATTAGGTAACTCTTTATTTTTTTGATTATATCTCATTTTTTCATTTCCTTTATTTTATAAAAAACGGCAAATAAAAATCCCTTTTACTTCGAGAAGTAAAAGGGATTTATAATATAATTTTTGCTTAGAAAAGCTGTATGATATTTAGTCTAAAGTAATTTCAAGTGCAAGACCACGAAGCTCGTGTATCAATACATTAAATGACTCTGGGATATTTGGATTTGGCATGTTTTCGCCTTTCACAATACATTCATACGCTTTAGCACGCCCAAGAACATCATCTGACTTGATTGTCAAGATTTCTCTCAAAATATGTGAAGCTCCAAATGCCTCTAATGCCCAAACTTCCATCTCACCAAAACGCTGTCCACCAAATTGAGCTTTACCACCCAAAGGCTGTTGTGTAATAAGCGAGTAAGGTCCAATAGAACGAGCATGCATTTTGTCATCTACTAAGTGACCTAGTTTTAACATATACATAATCCCTACTGTAACACTTTGTTCGAACTTTTCTCCAGTACGTCCATCAAAAACTTCCATCTTACACCATTCTGGTAAGCCAGCTTTTTTGATTTCTGCTGCTACTTCTTCTTCTGTTGCTCCGTCAAAGATAGGTGTTGCATATTTAGTTCCCATTTTCAAACCTGCGTGTCCGAGAATAGTTTCATAAATCTGCCCTAAATTCATACGAGAAGGTACACCTAGAGGATTCAATACAATATCAACAGGTACACCGTTGGCAAGGAAAGGCATATCTTCTTCACGAACGATACGAGCCACAACTCCTTTATTACCATGACGACCTGCCATTTTATCTCCTACTTTGAGTTTACGTTTTTTGGCAACATATACTTTAGCAAGTTTGACAATTCCTGCAGGAAGCTCATCTCCAACCTCTAAAGCAAAACGCTGACGTTTGAACTCTGCCGTAATTTCATTACGTTTTTGATTATAATTTTTGACAAGTTCTGCCAAAAGCTCATTTGTATCTTCATCTTCTGTAAAATCTTTCAAGATTACATCGGCAATAAAGTTTACTTCTTCAGGAACATTATAATTGCTCTCATCACGATATGCGTTTTTGCTAGGGAAAAAGGCTTGTTCAATATTATTTGTATTGAAACCCGAATCCTTAGCTAATACTACATCACCGTATTTGTGTACAATTCCTTGTGAAGTTTTGTCTTCTAAAAGGTCTGCCATTTTGCTTATCATCTGCGAACGCATTCCGACAAGGTCACGGCTGTATTCTTTCTTCAAAACATCAACTTGCTTACGTACTTTTGCACGCATATCCTTATCCTTTTTAGGACGAGAGAAAAGTTGTGTGTTGATTACAACACCTTGCAGTGAAGCCGAAGCACGCATCGAAGCATCTTTTACATCACCTGCTTTATCTCCAAAAATAGCACGAAGAAGTTTTTCTTCTGGTGTAGGGTCTGTTTCTCCTTTAGGAGTAATTTTACCTACCAAAATATCTTGTTCTTTTACTTTTGCACCAATACGAATAATTCCGTTTTCGTCCAAATCTTTTACTGCATCTTCACTTACATTCGGGATTTCAGAAGTTAATTCTTCTTCTCCTCGCTTAGTATCACGCACTTCAAGCTCAAACTGGTCGATGTGGATTGAAGTATAAATATCATCTCTTACTACCTTTTCAGAAATAACAATCGCATCTTCAAAGTTATATCCTTGCCAAGGCATGAAAGCAACCATAAGGTTACGCCCCAATGCAAGCTCTCCTTTTTCAGTTGCATACCCTTCACAAAGAACATCTCCTTTTTTGACTTTATCGCCTTTGAGTACGATAGGACGCAAGTTGATACAGGTATCTTGATTTGTTCTACGGAATTTGGTAAGCTGATAAGTAGTAAACTCATTATCGAAGTTTACTAATTTTTGTTCGTTTGTCCAATTATATTTTACTACAATTTTCTTAGAATCTACATAATCAATTACTCCATCATCTTCTGCCACAACCAAGGCTCTAGAGTCCATTGCTACACGTCTTTCAAGACCTGTACCAACAATAGGAGCTTGTGGACGCAACAAAGGCACTGCCTGACGCTGCATGTTCGAACCCATCAAGGCACGGTTGGCATCATCGTGTTCTAGGAAAGGAATAAGAGAAGCTGCTACCGAAACAATTTGGTTTGGCGCAACGTCCATATAAGTTACCTTATCTGGTGTTTCTAAAGGAAAATCTCCCTCCAATCGACATTTTACGAGGTCAGAAGTAAATTTATTTTTATTGTCTAATGCTGCATTTGCTTGTGCAATAATTTGCTCATCTTCTTCTTCTGCTGTCAAGAACTTAACTTGGTCAGTTGCTTTTTGATTCTTAACAATACGATACGGAGTTTCGATGAATCCCATACCATTCACGGTTGCATGTACACAAAGCGAAGAGATAAGACCAATGTTGGGTCCCTCTGGCGTTTCGATAGTACAAAGGCGACCATAATGCGTATAATGAACATCACGCACCTCAAAACCTGCACGTTCACGAGAAAGACCACCTGGCCCTAAGGCAGACATTCTACGCTTGTGCGTAATTTCTGCCAATGGATTGGTTTGATCCATAAATTGTGAAAGCTGATTTGTTCCGAAGAATGAATTAATAACCGACGATAAAGTACGAGCATTAATCAAATCAACAGGTTTAAAATCTTCATTATCACGAACGTTCATACGCTCTTTGATTGTACGAGCCATACGAGCCAAACCAACACCAAACTGGCTATAAAGCTGCTCACCTACGGTACGCACACGACGATTAGAAAGGTGGTCAATATCATCAACAACAGCTTTTGAATTGATAAGTGTAATCAAATGCCTAATGATACGAATGATGTCTTCTTTTGTTAAGACACGGACACTCATTTCTAAATCTAAGTCTAGTTTTCTATTGATTCTATAACGTCCAACTTCTCCTAAATCATAACGTTTTTCACTAAAGAAAAGGCTTTGAATTACATCACGAGCTGTTTGCTCATCTGGAGCTTCTGTATTACGAAGCTGGCGATAGATTTGCTCTACTGCTTCTTTTTCTGAATTTGAATTATCTTTTTGTAATGTATTATAGACAATAGCAAAATCATTGATATTAATATCTTCTCTATGAAGAATTATTGATTCTGTATTTGAATCAATGATAGTTTGGATATGCTCTTCTTCAATTTCAGAATCACGCTCCAAAAGCACTTCATTACGAGTAATACTTACTACTTCTCCTGTATCTTCATCTACAAAATCTTCCGTCCAAGTACGAAGCACACGAGCAGCTAATTTTCTACCTACTACTTTTTGAATGTTTGTCTTTGTTGCTTTTACTTCTTCAGAAAGACCAAAAAGTTCCAAAATTTCTCTATCTGTACCATAACCAATAGCACGCAGAAGCGTAGTAACTGGGAATTTTTTCTTACGGTCAATGTAAGCATACATGATA
This sequence comes from uncultured Cytophagales bacterium, assembly GCA_937136415.1. Taxonomy (GTDB): domain Bacteria; phylum Bacteroidota; class Bacteroidia; order Cytophagales; family Bernardetiaceae; genus Bernardetia. Next base: position 7,624 of record CAKZOK010000176.1, read on the forward strand.
TTATTTACATCAGTTGCAAATTCTATCCAAGACCCTTTGAAAGGAATGATACGTGCTGAATATAATTTTGTACCGTTGGTATGCTTGCTTTGTGCAAAGAAAACCCCTGGAGAACGGTGAAGTTGTGAAACAATAACACGTTCTGCGCCATTGATAACAAAAGAGCCACGCTCTGTCATTACGGGTACGTTTCCTAAAAATACTTCTTGTTCGATGGTTTCGAAATCCTCATTGTCTTCATCATTACAAAGTAAACGTAGCTTTGCTTTTAAAGGCACTGCATAAGTAAGTCCTCTATCAACACATTCTTGTACAGAATATTTTGGTGGGTCTATGATATAATCAACAAATTCCAACACAAAGTTATCTCTTGAATCAGAAATTGGGAAGTTCTCCATAAATACTTTATAGAGTCCGTCTGCTGTTCTTTTTTCAGGAGGAGTACCTAGTTGGAAGAAATCTTGAAACGACTTTACCTGCACATCTAAGAAGTGTGGGTAATCAATAATTGATGTCGTCTTGCGAAAGTTTATTCTGCCGTGTTTTAATGTAGCCAAGGCTCGTATAGGTTTTGAGTGAACGAAATGGAATGCTTTTATTTTCAATTACGATACAATTAAATATCGCTTTTATTAGATGCTTGTCTTTTCTCTCTATTTTATAATTATCAATTTATTTTTCTTGCTTTTTAGGCATTTATTACAAAAATACTTTCTTAATTATCAAAGTCAAAAAAATCCCTAAAATTAGAATAAAGAATGATTACTCTTCATCAGATTTTACGGTTTTTATTATTTAAAAATTATTTCGAATGCTACGATTTGGAATATTTTTGTTTGATTATAAGGTTTGAATATATAATTCTGAATAAAATGCAGATAAAAACAAGAAAAATACAATATTTTGGTTGTGAAACTATTTTTCACCATTACCATTGTAGCTAATTTAGCATCAAAGTTAGGCATTTGTAGCCAAAATATCTTGCAAAGATAATGTTTATTTAGATAAATTCAAAAATAATTGTATAATTTTTCATTAAACATTATCATGGTTAGTTTTGAGAGAGTATTTTTGTGTGTGTTTGTTTGTTTACCAACGAACACAGCTAAAAATTAATCATAGATAATCTTTATTGATTCTAAAAATTATGAATTAAAACTACTAAACAGCAATTCATTTAATCTCTTTTACGTTAGTATAGTCACTATATCATTTTTTTTATTTTTTATAAAAAGTATATATTAAAGCTGTTATGAGAGTTGATTTCTTTGCGTGTAATTTATTTGTATCACTACACTAATAACACCTAAGAAAGGCTAGTTTTTTTCCTTAGAATTGGGTTAGGTTTGGAAATCTAATTTTTGTCAAAATATTCTTTTCATCTTTATAGCTTACTTTTTTATTTGGATTTTATTATTTTTTTACAGACTATTGTATCATATAATAAAGACTTTTAATCAAAAAATATTTCCTTTACTGACTTATTCTTAATCAAAAAATATAATGTCTGATAAAAAAATACCTTTACCTCTTCCTGCTGCTGGGCAAGATACCCAACAACTTGTAAAAGGACAAGGGTTTGGGACTGCACCTGTTTTTTTTACTGCCATTTCCACTATTTTGGGAGCAGTTATGTTTTTACGTTTTGGTTATGCTGTTGGTAATGTAGGGCTTTTGGGTTCTATCGGAATTATTTTATTAGGGCATATCGTTACTATTCCAACAGCTATGGCGATTGCCGAAATTGCTACTAACCAAAAGGTAGAGGGAGGAGGTGAATACTACATTGTTTCTCGCTCTTTTGGATTAAATATCGGTGCTACTATTGGGATTGCACTTTATTTGTCGCAGGCTATTAGTGTTGCTTTTTATATTATCGCTTTTGCTCAAGCTTTTCAGCCTATTTTGGAATACCTCCGAACACTTCCTTTTATTATTGATAATGGTCTTCTATTTTTTGTGCAAGACCGTTTGGTTAGTATTCCTGCTTTATTGCTTCTTATTTTGATGGTTTCTACAAAAGGAGCAGACTTGGGTGTGAAAGCTCTTTATTTTGTAGTTGCATTGCTTTTCATTTCATTGATTATGTTTTTTGCAGGCACTACTTCGTATGTTTATGATTATAATTCGGTAGGTTTGAGTGATTCTGTTACTAATGCTGATAGTTTTTTTAAGGTATTTGCAATTTGTTTTCCTGCTTTTACAGGAATGACAGCAGGAGTAGGCTTATCTGGTGATTTGAAAAGTCCACGTAAATCTATTCCACTTGGTACACTTTCTGCAACTTTTGCAGGAATGATAATTTACTTTTTCATTGTTTATAAATTATATACTTCGGCTACTCCACAAGAACTGCATAGTGACCAACTTATTATGGAAAAGATTGCTCTTTGGGGGCCTATGATTTTGGTTGGTTTGGCTGCTGCAACTGCCTCCTCTGCTTTGGGTTCGATTTTGGTTGCACCAAGAACACTCCAAGCACTAGCAAACGATGATGCTTTTCCATCTCAAAAAATGAATCAATGGCTTTCTAAAGGAAAAGGAAAAAAAGCCGAGCCATTTAATGCCACTGTTATTACTTCTATTTTTGCTCTTATTTTTGTGATAGCTGGTGATGTAAATGCTGTCGCCGAAATTATATCAATGTTTTTTATGGTAACTTATGGTACTATTTGTTCGATTTCGTTTTTGGAGCATTTGTCTGGGGATACTTCTTATCGCCCTACTTTTCGTTCAAAATGGTATATTTCATTGATTGGTGCGTTGGCTTGTATTTTTATGATGTTTAGCATGAACCCTACTTATGCTTTTGTTTCATTGATTTCTATGGTTGTTCTTCATGTCCTAATGAGTCAGTATCGTCAAAAAAGCACTGGTATTGTTTATTTATTTCAAGGGGCAATTTTTCAAGTAAATAGAGAGTTACGAGTATTCTTGCAAAAACGAGATAACGAAAAAAATAAGCAATGGAATCCTGCTATTGTTTGTCTTTCACAAGATTTTTTCCGTCGTCAGAGTGCTTTTAATATGCTGCGTTGGCTTTCACATCGTTACGGATTCGGAACATATATCCACTACATTCAAGGTTTTTTGTCAAAAGATACAAATATCATTGCCAAAGAAACCAAAAAAGAAATTATTCAGATGGCTTCCAAAACAAAGAGCAATGTTTATATTGACACATTGGTAAGCCCTTCGCTCACTTCTTCGATTGCACAAGTATTACAATTACCTGGAGTTTCTGGATTAGAAAACAATATGTTTTTATTAGAATTTGCTAAAAATAGTGCTGACAATCTTAAAGGAATTATTGATAATTATCCACTCATTAAAGCGACTTCATTTGATGTCTGTGTTTTGGCTACCTCCGAACGAAATTTTGGCTTCAAAAAAAGTATAAATATTTGGATTACTCGCCACAGTTTTCAGAATGCAAACCTAATGATTCTTTTGGCTTATGTAATTGTTGGGCACCGAGATTGGAAAGATGCAGACATCAAACTCAATGCTGTATATCCTGATGCTGACATCGAAACAGAAAGAATAAAACTTATCGAACTTATCAAATCGGGGCGTTTGCCTATTTCAGCTACTAATGTTGAGCTAATTTCTCAACGAGGAAAAAGCATGAAACAAATCATCAATGAAAAATCAAAATCGGCTGACCTTACAATGATTGGACTCAACGACAAACAAGTAAAAGAAGAGGGAGAAGCTGTCTTTAAAGGATATGATGATATTTCAGATATTTTGTTTGTCAATAGCCACAATCAAAAAATTATTGAATAAAAATTTGATTATAAATAAATAAAAACTTTTTAGTTAAACTATTGATTATCAATTATAGAGAGTCCAACTTATAAAGTTTATTATTTCAACCTTAATTAATTATGAATATTCTTATACATATTGCTTTTTTTAAAAAAAATCTCTTTTCTTTCTTACTAATTGGTCTAATTATTTTATCCTCTTCTTGTAATAAAAATGATAATGAAATAGAACTACTTGGTTTTGAAGAAAGCCCTACTGTACTTGAGGTAGAAGTAGAAAATGTGGTTTGTGGTTCAGGTGTCTTTGGAAGTCTTTGGTTTTATGGTGGTGTTATTCGTCTAGGAGGTGTCAAATATTACTTTCGCCCTTATCAATTATCAGAGCAAGCAGCTCAAAAATTAGAACGAGGAGTAATTGAAGGAACAAAATTAAAAGTTTCTTTCAAAACAATACAAGAAGACGGACAGTATGACTCTATCCCAATTTGCGCTAGATTTATAGGCACAAATGTTCCTATTTATATTTTTGATGTAGAATATTTATAAGAAAATGATAATAAAAACAATAGATAATCTTATCCATAAAATAGGCGAGCTTACTCAATGGTGTGCTTCTATTTTGGTGATTTTAGTTTGCGTAGATGTAATTTTGCGCTACACTATCGGTTTTAGTAGTGCTTTTTTGTCAGAATTGGAATGGCATATTTTTTCTTTTTTCTTTCTTGTTGGTGCAGCTTATACGCTCAAAGACGACAAACACGTTCGGGTAGATGTTTTTTATGCTCGTTTTTCTGAAAAAAATAAAGCACTTGTCAATCTTATAGGAACACTCTTTTTTTTGATTCCTTTTTGTGTTGTAGTCATAAAGGGAGGGATTCCTTACACAGAATTTGCCTTTCGTTTGTCAGAAGGCTCACCAGACCCTGGTGGACTGCCTGCTCGTTTTATTGTAAAAAGTTTTATTGTCATTGGATTTGGACTTTTATTTTTACAGGCAATTAGCCTAGTTTTGAAGAGTTTTTTTATAATTATCAAAAAATAAAACCCACAAATTTCTTTGTAGGTTTTATTCATAATTTATCTATTAATCAACTCTTTGACTACTTTAGCAATCGTTTGTTTTTCGGCTTCTGTGCCTAATTCCTTGATGGCTGCTCCCATTACTTTGCCCATTTGTTGGGGTGTAACTTCGCCCATTCCAGCCAGTATTTTTTCTACTCTTACTTTTACTTCATCTTCTGAAAGCATTTGAGGTAAGAATTTTTCGATTACTTCTAATTCTGATTTTTCTGTTTGAGCTAATTCGGTGCGCCCTTCTTGTTCATAAAGCGCAAGTGATTCACGTCTTTGTTTGGCTTGTTTTAATAAAATATCTAATTCTTGTTGTTCTGAAAGAGTTTCTGATGTACTTCCCTTTTCTGTTTGAGCCAACAAAATAGCTGATTTGATAGCACGAAGAGCTGTAAGTTTTACGGTTTCTTTGGCACGCATAGCGACTTTCATTTCGCTTTCTATTTTTTCTTTAAGCGTCATTTTGACTGTTTTTATAGGTTAAAATAAAATTATTAAAATATAAATTCGAACAACCTTTAAAGTCATTCAAATTAATAAACACGAATTTAATCAAAATCAATCCCTAATCGTAGTTTATTTTTTAATTACAAAAAAAATTAAATTCATTATTGATAGATTTCCATTTTTTTATAATTTGTAATTGAATTTTTTGTATTTTTATCGACTAGAATTTATCAAAAAATTTTCAATCGCCTTTTTTCATTTAAGTTATGGATACTTTCAAACTATTTTTTCGCCGTTTTTTATATGTAATTGGTTTTTTTACCATTATTGGAGCTATTGTAATCTCAATAATGTGGTACAATGATATTCCTATTGTATCTCTTGACCCATTTAGTTATGTGCCTTCCAATGCAATGTATATCGTCGAAACAGACGAGCCTGTCGATTCTTGGGAAGAAATTAGTGATTCCAAATTTTGGAAACACATGCAAAAACAACCTTATTTTGGACAGCTTACAAAAGATGCTGCTTCTTTGGACACTCTCATTCATCAAAATAAAGAAGTTTTTGACTTTTTGGGCAAACGGCAAGTACTTATTTCTTCACATATTCATAAACAGGGAGATTATGATTTTCTTTTTATTGTTGATTTGAAAAAGGAAGTGCCGTGGTTATTAGAAAAATATATTGGAAAAATAATGACCAGTCAAGAAGATTCTTCAAATTATGAACACAAAGGAAATCCTATTTATTTAATCAAAAATGAAGCAGATAACTCTCAATGGGCAATTTCTATCAGAAAACATCTACTTTTGTGTTCTCAAACGCCTGCTTTGGTTGAAGCTGCTTTAGATGAACGTGAAAACCTAGATAATTTTGAAAATAATAGACGATTCAAAAAGGTAATTTCAAAAACATCTAATAATAATTTGGGGCGTTTGTTTATTAATTATGACTTGGTAGATGAATTTTTTGGTTTGTATATGGACGAGCCAAATCAGTATTTGAATGATATGTCTGAAGCCTTGTTTTTTTCTGGGCTAAATTTGGATATGGAGCAAATAGGAGATGACGACGATGAAAATGCTTCAACAATTATGAGAATGATAGGGACGACGGTCATTAATGATTCTGTTCCTTCTCATGTGCGTGCGCTTTTGGGTGCTGGAAGTAGTGATATTACGGCTGCAAGAGTTGTTCCTCAGCGTTCGGCATTTTATTTTAGTGCCAACTTTGATGATTTTTTGAGTTATTACGACAAATTTACTGAAGTATTACAGCGAGATGAAAAGGCTTATCAAGAATATCAAAATCAAATTCGAACAGTAGAAAGGCTTTTGGATATTAATGTACGTGATAATTTTTTCTCTTGGATTGGTTCAGAAATAGCAATTATTCAGAGTGAAGCGACAAGCTCAATGAATAAAAATGATGAATATTCACTTGTCTTGAAAACTAAATCCATTTCAGAAGCAACAGCACAATTAGAATTTATTGGAGAAAAAATTCGTAAACGCACACCTGTAAAAGTTGTTGTTTCCGAACACAGAGGACACAAAATTAGTATGCTTGCTGTCAAAGGTTTTTTCAAATTGGTAATGGGAAAATATTTTGAAAAAATTGATAAACCCTATTTTACCTTTATTGAAGATTATGTAATTTTTAGTAATAGTCCAAAAACCCTCAAAAATCTTATTGATGACTATGAAATGGGGCTTACTTTGGCAAAATCGCCTTCTTTTCAGAATTTTTTCAACGAATTTGAGGCTGATAATTCAAACTTTTTTGCTTACGTAAATATGCCTGCTGCTCGTCAAGCCTTAAAGCGTTCGTTGAGTTCAGAAACGTGGAAAACAATACAACAAAATGAAAATTATGTAATCTCTCAACCTCATTGGGGTTTTCAGTTGCGTAAAGATGAGAGTAGTTTTTATGACACTCGTTTGGTTACTATTTATGAGAATCCTCAAAAGGTAAAAAATGATTATAAAGTAGCACAAGAAAATCGAAAAAAGCTCCTAAAACAACTCAATAGCAAAAATATCTTAGAAAAAGTTTTTGGAACAGAAGAAAAAATAGACCTCTTCGAAGAGCTTCAAACTATTCCAGAATCTGAACTTATTGAATTGGATAAAAATAACGAAGAACGCCGACTAATTGTTCGAAATCAAGAAGATACTCGTTATGAATATGAAGTAAAAGGAAGCATAAAAGACGGAATTTATCGTGAATATAAAGCTGGCAAACTTATCATTGAAGGATATTATAAAAATGATAAACGAGATGGAAAATGGCGTTTTTATGATAAAAAAGGAAAAATAAAAGAACGAAAAAGATATAAAGACGGAGAAGAATCAAAATTCTCTTTGTTTTAAAATATCCTTGTAACTTATCCTTAGAATGAGAACTATTTTTAATTTTAATACAAATTCAATACTTCTCATTCTAAAGAATGAGCTACAAAGTGAACTACAAAATATTATTTTACCTCTATAACTTCTACCTCATAAGTCAAATTTGGGATTTCTTCTTTTTTTACTTTTGGAACAGTCATTACCGTACTCAAAATACGTATTTGATTGCGTTTGAGCTTTGAAGTAGATTTTGAAACTCCATATCGGACTTCTTTTCCTACTAATTTTTTGGCAGCATTGAACCACCTAAAACGAAATTTGAGATGAGAAATGGGTGTATTTCCAGTATTTTCTATTTCTAAAGTAATATGATGATACCCACCTCCAATAATTCCATTTGAAAAACGACTTTGCCTTTCTCTAAGTTGAACATTTATATTTTGAGGTCGTTTTTGCTCCCAACTCACAGGAATTTTTGGCGAAATTTCATAATTAATTACTTTAGGCAATTCTTTTTGAGCAATAAAAGCAGAAGATAAGACTATTTTTGCAATATTTGGAGCTGTTATTTCTTCATATTCCATCACTTGAAAGGGAATCAAATCGCCTTTTCTTAATACTAAATCTGATTCTTCTACTGCTTTTTGGTAAGTATTTTTGATGAGTTGCCCTTTATCATCAAAAAACTCTAACTTTATTTTTAGCTCATTTATTTCTGCATTTTTTATTAAAAAATCCCCTTTTACTTCTATTTTATAGCTTTCATCAAATTTTGTAAGAAGCGAGCTTTCAGTTTGCCATTCTAAGTTTTCCAACTTTTTATCATCAACCTCAACAGGAATTTCATATTCATTTGCACTAAAATCTATTTTTTTATCTATTGCAAAACTTGCCATTATATCCTCAGCTTGTTCCATTTGCTTGTCCATTTCAGTATTCATTTCTATCATTTCGGCTATTTCTGTTTCAGTAACAGATAAATGCGAAGGAGAAACATAACTATCTGCAGAATTAAGATAAACATAAGAAATTATCACAAAAATAAATAACAAAGGGACACCTACGATAATCCATTTATTAAGTGTCTGTTTTTCTTTTGAAATAGCTATCGTTTGTTTTTTGTCTTTTCGTTTCAATTCTGAAATTATTTTCAAAGACGGCGTATGACTAGGATTATGATTTAAACAAATATTGCTATAAGAAATCGCTGCTTCTTTGTCTTTTTCATCAGAATATTCATTAAAACGTTCAAAATGTGTTTGTGCTAAAACTGCCGTTGTTTCGATAGAATTATAATCCAAAACATTGGCTTGCTCTAACTCTGAAATAGCATCATCATAATTTTGATGCGATAAAAAGCCACGTCCACGCAACAAATGAGCTTTATAAGTTTCCTGAACAGCTTGCCAATCCGAATCCGAAAGACCTATTTGGAAAGCTATTTCTTGTTGTTCACTTTTAGATAAAGGCTTATCTTGTCTTTTTTGTTGTAGGGCTAACAATTTTTTCACAAACTCTTTTTGTTGTTCTTCTTGATTATTCATTTTGATAAACTTATTTTTGGTGATTGATTTTTCATAAATATAAGATACAAAATAATTACCTTTTACTAAAAAAAAATAAATTCAAATATTTACCCAAACAAAATATAAAACCATTCCGTATTATATTATACACAAACATATCAACATTTATTCATATTAATTCAAATACAATTTATCCATTATGGAATATTTAGAAAAAAATTATTTAGAAAAATCAATTTCTTATCAAGAATATAGAACACTTGGACAACAACTTTTAGACGAAGGAACAACCACAAATGGCGATAATCGTCCAGAAATTTTGGACTATACAAATATGAACATGTATCGTATGAATAGATTGGACAAAACAACAAAAGTAAATGAAAATGCACAAAACGCCTTGTCTAGTTTGTCATCAAATGAAAAATATTATTGGGTTGTTTTGACAGAAAGTTGGTGTGGCGATGCTGCTCAAGTTGTTCCTATAATGAATAAAATTGCAGAAGAAGCAGGCGAGAAATTACAACTTCGTATTCTTTTGAGAGATGAAAATCCAGATTTGATAGATGAGTTTTTGACAAATGGAGGGAGAGCAATTCCAAAACTTATTTTTGTGAGAGAAGAAAATAAGAAACTAAAAATAATCAATTCTTGGGGGGCAAGACCAGCAGTAGCACAAAAATTAGTCAATGATTATAAAGAAAAAATAAAACAGGATCCAGAGTTAGAAGACTTTAAGGCTTTTTCGGAGTCGTTGCATGGTTGGTATGCAAAAGACAAAACACAACATACACAAAATGAACTTGCAGAGCTTTTAATAAAGTAATAATTTATTGTTGTGTAGGGAAAAGGCTTGCCTTTTGCTAATTAGATAATGATTTTCAGTTTCTAAAAATACAGTAAAAGGCAAGTTTTTTCCCTACCAATTCATTAATTTAATCTTCAATAGGTGGGTGATTCGAACGACGAATATTTGCACTAAATGTAAGCAATAAGGCAGGAAGTAAAATTAGATTTGTAAACATTGCTACCAACAATGTAATTGAAGTCAGTAAACCTAAAGCAACTGTTCCACCAAAAGACGAAAATGCAAAAATAATAAAACCTGCAAAAAGAATTATAGAAGTATAAATCATACTCTTTCCAGTTTCACGAAGTGCAACATCAATAGCTTTATGTCTATCAAAATCAAAGGCTAAAAGTTCTTGTCGAAAACGAGCCAAAAAGTGAAGCGAATCATCAACAGCAATACCAAATGCAATACTAAAGACAAGAGCTGTACTTGGTTTGAGAGCAATATTAAAAAATCCCATAAGACCAGCCGTTACTAAAAGAGGAATCAAATTTGGCACAATGGCAATCAGCATCACACGGATATTTTGAAAAAGCGCACCAATAATAATCGCTACCAAAATACAAGCAAGTAACAAACTCCATTTCAAATTATCTATCAAATATGTATTTCCTTTCAAGAAAATAGGTGTTGTTCCTGTTACTCTTGCGCTCATTTTGGTAGAACCCACCGAATCAGCAAAAATGCTATCTAGTTCGGGTTGAAGACTTGTTCTGACTAAAGAATCCAAACGCATCGAACCAATATCAGCTACTTTTAAAGAAACTCTCAAAATCTGTTGTGTGCTATCTACGAAAGAAGCCGAAATTGCTGTTGGGTCATTCTGCCCTTTCAAATAACGCATCACATACGCTCCTGTACGTTTATCAGGCAATGTATAAGATTGCTCACTTTGATTAAAATAGGCTTGATTGGCTGCCTTGATAAAAGTAACTAAAGATATTGCTGTCGAAAGATGCGCCGAACTATCTACATAATTTTCAATTTGTTCGATGCGTCTTAATGTTTGAGATTTTCGGTAAGATTTTGGTTTTCCTGTATCAACAACAATTTCTAAAGGCATTGTTCCTTTAAAATTTTGTTCTATAAAAGCAATATCTTTTTTCTCCTTACTATCATTTGGCAAATCATCTACCATAAACGAATTTGCTTTTATGGTATAAAGCCCAATAGTGGACAAAACAACAATTAGAATTGTGACACCATAAATAATTGGTCTATGATTTTCTATCAAAAACTCAAAATAAGTCAGTATTTTATTAATAATTCCTCTATTCAAATGCTTAGTACGCCTTCCCTCTGGCATTGGTAAATACGAAAAAGTAATCGGCAAAATGAGAAGTGAAATAAAAAAAGTAGAAAAAATAGTAATACCTGCTGCCATTCCAAACTCACTCAAAATTCCAATCCCTGTACTTATCAATACCAAAAACCCAATCGCAGTGGTTGTATTTGTAATCAGTGTAACAATTCCAATTTTTTTGACTACATATTTTATTGCATCTAGTTTATTTCCTTTTTCGTTACATTGTTGATGATATTTTGTAATAAAATAAACACAATTTGGAATACCAATCACAACCAAAATAGGAGGTAGAAGAGCTGTAAGAATCGTTATTTTGTAGCCTAGCGTTCCCAAAACCCCAATAGTCCAAATAATTACAATCGTAATCAAACTTAGAGAAACCAAAACAGGTGTAAATGAACGAAAAAACACAAATATAAAAATAGCCGTAATGGCAATAGAAAGTGACAAGAAAATAATCATTTCTTCTTTCACTTTATTAGAAATAGCCACACGCAAAAATGGAAGCCCTACATAATGAATCTCAACGCCTGTTTGTTTGGTAAATTTTTTGCCTAATTTAGCAATTTGCATAACCGTTTTGTGGTTATAGACTGTGCTTGTAATTGCTGGTGGAAGGGTAATCAAAACCAAAGAAGCATTATTTTCTGGATTAATAAGCTGATTTTGATAAAATTTTATTTTACGAGTAAATGCTAAAAGGCTATCTAATTCTTTCTGTGTTTCTACTTTTTTCGGAAAAATTGATTTGGGTTCAAATTTTTTAATGTCTTGATTTTTATACAAATAAGGCAGCTTTCCTACTCCAATAACTCCTGTAACAGCTTGAATAGTATCTCCTAATGCTTTTACTTTTTTCTTATTTTGAAACTTTATTTTTTCCAAATCGTGTAATAATTCTTGCCACTTTTGAAAGGTTTCTAGTTCAAAAAGTTTTTCATCTTCTACTCCCAAAACAATTACATTATCATCTTGCCCAAAAAGAGCTTTAAACTTTTTGAAATAAACAATATCTTCATCAGAATCAGGAACTACCTTTGTAAAGGTATAAGAAAGTTCTGCTTTTGTTCCTTGATAAGCCATAAAAACCGTCGAAACAAAAAGTAAAAGCAAGAGCCACAACCTGTTTTTTAGAATAAAATTAGCTATTTTTAGCCACATATATTTATCAATTACGAATTAAAAATTACGGATTACGGATTCACAACTAGAAACTACAAATCTACAACTACAATTTTATTTCAAAACGTAATCCTTAATTTGTAATTTGTAATCGATTTTTAAAACCCTATTCCACCTTTTGATTTTGTTATTTGTTGATGAAGTCCTAGCATTTTTATTGCTGTTATGGCTGCCTCATCTCCTTTGTTTCCGTGTTTTCCTCCTGCACGGTCAAGAGCTTGTTGTTGGTTTTCAGGTGTCAATACTCCAAAAATAACTGGTTTGTTGTGCCTCAAATTTACATTTGTAATTCCTTGTGCAACAGCATCACAAATAAAATCAAAATGACGAGTTTCGCCCTGAATTACACAACCCAAACAAATAATTGCATCAATATCAGCTTTTTGAGCTGCCCATTGTGCTGCTAAAGTCAATTCGAAACTCCCCGGTACATCATAACGATGGATATTTTTTTCTTTTGCTCCGTATTCTATCAATTTTTGATATGCACCTTCATAAAGTGCTTCTGTTACTTCTTCATTCCATTCTGCTACTACGATAGCAAATTGTTTTGTTTCAATATTTTGAATTGTTTTTTCTGAATGCAGGCTTAGATTTTTATCTTTTGATGACATTTTTTGTTCAATTACGGATTAAAAATTACGAATTACGAAAATTCAATTACGGTATATTAATTCAAGCGTAATTCGTAATTGAATTTACTATTTTTTAAGTTCTTTTTTTTTGTAATTACTAGGAATCGAAAAGGGAAAAGAAAGATTTGAATCTTCAAATTTGATTCTTTTATGCTTGATTTCTATTTTGGTTTGGTCTGTTTTATCTTCTTTTTGATTAAAGAAATTTGCAACTGCACTTACTTTGAAAGGTATTTTTTGTTTATCTAGTTTTTGAAAATCACTATAATCTATAAACAAGCTATTACTTCCATTATTTTCAGTTACAGACATTTTAGCTAGTTTTTTATTTTCTCTGCTAACATAGATATTAGATTGAAAAAGGTCATATATTTGATTCAAAACAAAAAAATTATCTTGTTTTTTTGGTGTAACACTTTGGTCTAAAGGAGGTACATTTCCCAAAAATAAGGCTTGCAATGTTTTGAAATCACCATCAAAATTTACTTGTTTGCTAAGTGAAATAATATCAAGAGCAACATAACTTTTTTCTAATCGATTAACCAAAAAGGCCGAGTCAGTACGAATCAGCATACGAGCAGCCTCAATACCAAAAGCAGGACGAGCCGAAAGCCAAATCAAACTATCCTTTGCCAATCTCATATCTATATTGCTTCCAAGTTCTTGTTTTTCATTTTGAAAAGAAAGATGTGATTTTGTACTCAAAAATGTAAAATCAAACTGTTCTACGCCATATTTTTTCGAAAATTCGGCAGGAGTAGAAACATCTTTCTTACAAGCAGAAAAAAGAAATATAGAACAAACAAAAACTAAAGAAAATTTAAAAGAAAAGCGAAAAAATGAAGTTTTTTTCATAAAAATAGTTGAAAAAATTGTGATTAAGGATTAAAGTTTAATCAATAATAAAATAAAATACCATTACTAAACTCTAATTTTGAATGATTGTTTGATTTAAAATGTAACATACCCTTTAGGGCAATGTATTGCTAAACTTAAAATACTTGCACCCCAAAGATAGGCTGTTCAGAATTTGAAAAATTCTTCCTAGAGTTTATAGTCATTTTCATTCTTTGATGGATTGATTTATAAATCAAAAATAGCAATTAAAATTTTATTCTAGCTGCA
>CAKZOK010000177.1 GCA_937136415.1 uncultured Cytophagales bacterium
ATTTATAAATCAATCCATCAAAGAATGAAAATGACTATAAACTATAGGAAGAGTTTTTGAAATTCTGAACAGCCTACCCTTAACTACACGCACAAAATGAGTTCTTAAACAACTTTAATATTAAAACTATCTTAATTATCACCATACTTTTCTGCAATCCATTTTACAGTTGTGTCCAAACTTCTAAAATTGATATTTAATTTATCTTTTACTTTCTGATTAGAATAGGTAACCTTTCGGCTGGCAGCTTCCAAAGAATCTTTTGTGATAATGGGAGATTTTCCACTCACAAAACTCCACATTTTAGCTACTCTCCAACCATATTTTTTGACCCAATTTGGCACAGGTTTGTGAGGAGGTTTTTTATTTAATGCAATAGCAATTTTGGGCATAAGCTCCGAATAAGCCACTGTCCCACCATTCAAAATATAACGTTCGTTATAAAAAGCCGAGTTTTCTAAAAGAGAAATAGTCATTTCTGCTACATCACGAACATCTACAAAATTACTAAAACCACTCCCATAATAAGGTTTTTCGCTTTTTATATAATCAATCAAAACGGTACTGCTTCGCCCATTTTCATCATAACCCAAAATGAAAGAAGGATTGACGATTACTACATCAAGCCCCTCTGCATTAGCTCGCCAGACCTCCAATTCTGCCAAATTTTTGGTAAAAGAATAAGCACTATATCCTGTATATTCGGGAGTCCAGCGTGCTTTTTCATTTATAAAAGTGAGCTGATTCGAAACATTATTAGCATTTATTTTTAAGTTCTGATTTTTTTGAGAAGCCAAAGGTTGCCCCAAAGCAGCAATCGAACTTATCTGACAAAAAACACGCACAGAGTTATTTAAAGCAGCATTTACTATATTTTCTGTTCCCTCAACATTGGTTTGTTGCATTTCTTTTTTGTCTTTAGGGTCAAAAGAAACGAGGGCAGCACCATGAATGATTACATCTATTTTTTTTGTTACTTTATCCAAAAAAACAATATCTAATAAATCTCCATCTATCCATTCCAAAACTGAATTAGGGTAGCTTTTGAGTTTGGTCGGAATTTTACTGTTTTTTCTTTTTAGAGCAATAATTTTAATAATTTTTTTTTGATTATTATTTCTATTAATCAATTCTTCTACTAAATAACTGCCCAAAAAACCTGTTGCGCCTGTAACAAAATAATTCATTTTTTTATTTTTTTTAGTGTACATTTCTCCCTAGAATTAGGTTTGTAACCCCAATTCTGTTTCTTTTATAAGGACTGAACTAGGTTTTACAAATTTACAAAAATTAAAAATATCATTTTTTAGAGAATGAATTTCTTCTTTATTGAGTTTTTTAGTAGTTTCGAACAAATACATTTTAACTTATGAAATACATACTTTTTTATACTGTCAATGGTTTGGGTTTGGGGCATCTTAGTCGTTGTTTGGCGATTGCTCGTCAGCTCAAAAAACAAGATTCTTCACTTGTTCCTTTGTTTTTTACAGCGTCTGAAAGTTCGGATTTATTATATCAAGAGGGTTTTGCGTATTACAAAGTACCTAGCAAAACGATTGCTAGAGAAAGCAAACTCATAAAGCGAAATTTGGCTATTTCTTATTCTGAAATTCTAACTTCATTGGTCAATACATATCGTCCTGTTGCTTTGGTGGTAGATACTTTTCCTTTGGGTTCGATGAATGATTTGCTTTCTGTTTTGGGCTTGCCTCTAAAGTGGAAAAAATTTTTTATTCATAGAGAACAGATGAATATGGATAAAAATAAAATAGAAACACAGAATTTTTATGATTATATTATTGCGCCACATAGCAAAGGAAGCGCAAAAATTCCTGTTCCATTATCAAAAGAAGAAAATTTGTTTTGGAGTAATGAAATTTTGGTAAGAGAAAAAAAAGAGCTTCAAACAAGACAAGAAATCAGAAAAAAAATAGGTGTAAAAGAAGATGAAAATTTGTTCTTAATTAATTTGGGAGGAGGAGGAGATGCCACCACAATAGAAAATTATAAACAGATTTTTGATTTGATTTTGAATCATTCGTCTTTATTAACTCAAAAAAAAGTGCGATTATTTGTGCCTACGCCTCCTTTGAGTTCTGCACAGGCAATTCAAGCACTCCAACAAGTTTTTTTGGCATTGCCTTCTTCTACAATTTCATTTTCTCATTTTCCACTTATGGAGCTGATGCCAGCTTTAGATTTTGCTATTTCGGCAACAGGTTATAATACTTTTCATGAGTTATTATGCTGTGGGATTCCGACTATTTTTATTCCAAAATCAAGAGGCTATGATGACCAATATGGGCGAGCCAAAAGAGCTTTTGATGCAAAGGCAGCTTTATTGGTAGAGGAAAATCAGCTTCAAACAGCTTTATTACAGAATATAGATTGTCTTTTTGATAAAAAAAGAATTTTTTCTCAAAATTCTATTTCTTTTATAAAAGCAAATGGAGCAGAAAGAGCAGCTCGTTTTTTGATAGAAAAAATAAATATACAGTAGAAAAGAAGCAAATAAAATAGAATTGATGAGTTATTCGACGAAAATCTATTTACTTATAATAAAAAAGAGTATATTAACGATTCATTATTTTGTTTAACGAAAGAATACTCAAACTTTAAGATGGATAAAAAAGTTATTTTATGTATTGATGATGAGCCTATAATTCTTGCTAGTTTGAAGCAAGAATTATCTCAACGTTTTGCTGATACGATGATTATAGAAGTAGCTGAGAGTGGAAAAGAAGGGCTAGAAATCATTGAGTTTTTTAAGGAAAAAAGGCGTGAAGTAGTGCTTATTATTTCAGATTATATTATGCCTCAAATGCCTGGTGATGAGTTTTTGATAAAAGCACACGCATTACTTCCCAACTGCATGAAAATCCTTCTTACAGGGCAAGCCAGCTTGGAAGGAGTAACCAATGCAGTCAATAAAACGAATTTGTATAGGTATATTTCAAAGCCTTGGAATACCAAAGATTTGCTCATGACTGTCGAAACGGCTATACAAGGGTATGAAAAAGAAAAAACACTAAAACGTCAAAATAAGCAAATTCAATCTAGTATAAAATATGCAGAAAGAATCCAATCAGCCATGTTGCCTTCTGCCAATTATCTTACTGAATTATTTTCTAATTATTTTATTTTTTATAGACCTAAAGATATAGTAAGTGGTGATTTTTATTGGTGTAGAGAGGAAGATAACAAAATAATTATTGCTGTAGCTGATTGTACAGGACACGGAGTTCCGGGAGCTTTTATGTCTTTGATTGGGCATCAGCTTCTAAATAGAGCTATTATTGATAAAAAAATATATTCACCAGAAAAAATTTTAGAAAGTGTAAATAAAGCAATGCGTCAGGTTTGGAATCAAGAAAATTCAAGTATTCATGAAGGAATGGAAATGGCAGTTTGTGTAATTGATAAAAAGAAAAATAAACTTATTTTTGCAGGAGCAAAAAGACCAATTTGTATTATTCAGAATAATAAATTGAAATATACAAAGGGAAATGAAATGGGAATAGATGGGAAAGAGAATACATCTTATATCAAGCAAGAATTTGATTTAGAGCCAAATACTCAAATTTATCTTTATTCAGATGGCTATCAAGACCAATTTGGTGGAGAAGAAGATAGACGTTTTATGAGTAAGAACCTACGAGAATTATTTCAAAAGATAGAGATGAAATCAGCACAAGAACAACAAAAAGAAATTGCAACTACTTTTGATAATTGGAAACAAAATAACAAACAAATAGATGATGTTCTGATTTTTGGTTTTAAGATTTGAAATAAAGAGATAGAATAGCAAAAATATTCTATTCAATTAAAATAAAAGAATAAATAATTCGTTTTAAGTCTTTTTTTTCTAAAAAAAGGATAATTTGGTTACATAATTGAATGCTATTTTGGTGGCGTAGATATTTTTGTTCTTTATCACAAAGTATTTATAAGAGAGTTATGTATTTCTATTTTATTATTTTATTATCAAAAAGATGAAAAAAATTATTGCTACTGACTGGTTTCAACGATTGGCATTAGCAGCTTGTTTTGGGCTTATGGGAGCTGTATTTGCTGCCTTTTGGTGGCAAGAATGGCAATATTTACTCCCTACTCCTGTTCCTGAAGGGTATCAAGAAGTTTTTGTTGGCAAACAAATTCCCAAAAATACATTGCTGCAATTATCAGATGTTCGAAAAAGCAAGACTCCAACACAAAAACCTATATTTCTTCATTTTTTTAGCCCTTTTTGCCCCTGTTCCAAATTCAATATTGCTCATATTAATTACCTTGTAGAAAGATATGGTAATGAAATAGACTTTTATGCCATTATTTTTAATGATTCAGAATACGAAATGGAATTTATAGATTTTTCTCAAAAATATGATATTCCTATTCCTACTATTTTAGACAAACAAAACAACATTGCTTCTTCGTGTGGAGTTTATGCAACTCCCCAAGCTGCCATTATTACCAGTGAAGGCAAACTATTTTATAAAGGAAATTATAATGTAAGTAGATATTGTAATAATAGAGATACAAATTTTGCCGAACAAGCTTTAGGAGCATTATTAGAAGGCAAGAATCCTCCTGATTTTGGAGAGCTGGCTAGTAAGGCTTATGGCTGTGAGCTTCCAGAAGATTATTTTAAAGAATAACATCAAGAACAAAAGTGAAATTAATCAGAAAAAAAACTTCGATGAAAAAAAATATAAATCAACATAGTAAAAAAACAACTGTTTATACCATTAAATTAGAAACATATTTGTCTGATGTACAAAAAAAAGCAGACAAAATATCAGATAAGTTTGTTGTCATGTTTTTTATTCTAGGGTTATTTTTAGCTCCTGTGTATAGCACATGGAAATTTACGCTTATTACTAGCATTCTTACTGTTGGTCTGTATTCGATAGCTCGTTTTGTTTTGAGCAACAAGCTGAGTTCTCGTATGATTATTAGCTTAGTTTATGCGATTTTTATGCTGCAATTTATCGGACAAATGCACGGAATGGCAGAAATTCACTTTTTCTTTTTTATAAATATTGCCCTTTTGATTATTTATCAAGATTGGCGTATTATGATTCCATACGCAATCTTGACTATCGGACATCATGGCATACTGGCAGTTTTGCAGGCAAATTCTGATGTGTTTCATTTGGAAAATATAAATTTATCAAATTATTTTATTGGGTATAGTGGACGAACTATTGAAGGAGCAACAGTGGATTATATTACCTCATTTCAACTTTTTTTTCACCTTGGTTTGGTTGCTGTAATGGCGTTTGTATGTGGTTGGTGGGCTATTATTTTTAGAAAAAACAGTATTCTTTTGATGGAAAAACAATTAGAAGAACAAGCGCAAAACGAACAGTTGCGCTCGTCAGAAGAAGAGCTAAGACAAAATTCAGAAGAATTGCAAAGTACAAATGACCAAATGCATGTGATTCAGAGAGAAATAGAGGAAAAGGAAAAGTTACTAAGTAGGGCTGAAAAATTGGTCAAATTGGCAAGCTATGAAATTGATTTGACTACACAGAATATAACATATTCTGATAATTTGTCTATTGTTTATGGAGAAAATGAGTTAGACAATATGCAAAAAATCATTGCAATAGCACACCCCAAAGATGCTCATAAATTGATAGATATGCTTTCCCAAGCTACTAAAGGAGAAGTGAAAAATTATGATATTTTATATCGTTCGAAGGGAAAAAAATGTGAAGAATATAGAAGTTATAGAATGATTGGAGAACTGATAGAGGGCGTATGTAATACCTTCGAAAAATTAATAATAACAATACAAGATATTACAGATGAAGAAAGACAAAAGCAAGAGGTAGAAATAGCTTATCAAAGAGTACGTGTGTCTGAAGAAGAAATGCGTCAAAATTATGAAGAGCTTCAAACAATACAAGAAGAACTTCATACCCAAAAACAACGCTTAGAATATATTTTTGATGGTGTACCTGCCATGATTTATCAATTCAAAATGACTCCTGATGGAAGTGTTTCATTTCCTTTGGTAAGTACAGGTTCGGAAGATGTATATGGATTGCCTCCTCAAGTTATTATCAATGATGCAACTTCAATTATTTCTTCTATTCATCAAGAAGATAGGCAGTATTTTGAGGATACAGTAGCAGAATCAGCAAAAAACATGTCAGAGTGGAGAGCTGATTATCGTACCATAATTGATGATAAACAACACTGGATAAGAGGAACTTCAAAGCCAGTCAAAGATAAAGAAGGAAATATTATTTGGAGTGGGCTTGTGCAAGAAATAACAATACAAAAAGAATTAGAACAAGAGATAAAAACCAAAAATAACAGGCTACAAAATCTAATTGAAAATGTAGGTGATTTGGTATTTTTATTAGATAAAGAGTTTGTTTTTAAAGAGTATTATGCCTTATCCAAAAAAGATTTGATATTAGACCCTATAGAATTTATAGGAAAAAAAATTACAAAAATAGGTTTTCCAAAAGAACCATTACAAATTATTACGAGAGCCTTAGAAAAAACACTATGTACAAAAGAAAAGGTAATAACAGAGTACAAGTTAGGGCTGCCACATGGAACAGAGTGGTTTAGTTTGATTATTTCTCCTATTATGAATCAAGAAAATAAAATAGAAGATATTTTGTGTGTAAGTCGTAATATTACTTATATTAAACAAACTGAAATTGCTGTTCAAAAACAAAATATTGAGCTTGCCAAGCAAAAAGAAGCTGTTGAAAAATCATTTGTAGAATTAAAAAATACTCAAAATCAACTTATTCAATCCGAAAAAATGGCTAGTTTGGGGCAGCTTGTGGCCAATATTGCTCACGAAATAAACACACCTTTGGGAGCAATTCGCTCCTCTGCTATCAGTATGGAAGATACATTAGAAAAAACATTACCAGTGATGCTTTTATTCTTGAAAAAGTTAGATGAAAATACACTTCATGATTTTAATCAATTTGTAAAACAGTCTTCCCAAAAAACAGATACATTATCTACCCGAGAAAAACGCAGGATTAAGTATAATTTGATAGAAGAATTAGAAACAAATCAAATCAAATACGCAGAGCAATACGCCAACTGGATTGTAGATATGAATATGTATCAAGAAAGTGATTTGTACAGCCCTTTATTAAAGCATTCGAATGGCAGAGAGATTATTCATACAGCTTATCGACTCTCTATGATAATTAGAAGTAATCAAACTGTGAAAATTGCCACTGACAGGGCTGCTAAGATTGTTTTTGCGCTCAAAAATTTTGCTTACCAAGACCAAACAGGTGAAAAAACAATCGTCAATGTAAATCAAAGTATCGAAACAACTCTTACACTATATCATAATCAAACCAAACATGGAATTGATGTTACTAGAGATTTTGGAGAAGTATCTGAATTTATGGGCTACCCCGATGAGCTTATACAAGTATGGACAAATATTGTTCATAACTCCTTGCAAGCAATGAAAAACAAAGGAAGGCTATTTATTCAGACTAGCATGAAAAATGACATCGCTTTGATAACAATTCAAGATAATGGAAGTGGAATCCCTAAAGAAGTACAAAATCGTATTTTTGACCCATTCTTTACCACCAAACCTGCTGGCGAAGGAAGTGGATTAGGATTAGACATTACCAAAAAAATCATTGAAAAACATAATGGTAAAATATGGTTCGAAAGCCTAGAGGGCATCGGAACAACATTTTTTATTGAGCTACCCTTACAGAATAAAATTAATTAATTAATCATAAAATAAAACTTATTTATAGAGTTTTATTAAAAAAAAAATTATTACTATATAAAAAAACTATCCCAAATTATGGCAACTAAAAAAAATAAAGCAATCTTGTGTGTAGATGATGACCCAATGATTTTGATGAGCCTAAAGTTACAACTCACTCAAAGTTTTGATGGACAATTTATCGTAGAAACTGCTGAAAGTGGAGAAGAAGCATTAGAGCTTATAGATTTTCTGCAAGGAAAAAGTATTGATACACTACTCATTATTACAGATTGGCTCATGCCAAAAATGAAAGGTGATGAACTTTTAGTCACGGTAAAAAAACGTTTTCCTACTGTCAGACAAATCATGCTTTCTGGTCAGGCAGAAAATGAAGCTGTACAAAATGCCTTCAAAAACTCAAATCTTAAATATTTTATTTCTAAACCATGGAATAAAAATGATTTGATACAAAAAGTAAATGAGGTGCTAAAAAATTAATCGAAAAAGCCTTGTGTTTTTTTTGATAAAAATCAAACACAAGGCTTTTCAAAATTGGTTTGAAAATCTAGTTAGAGAGAAACATAATTTATTATATAATTAGTTTGTCGAAAACCAGTTTAAAATTTGCATAAAAAATATTATTATTGTAATTGTTATACAAAACAGCCTAGCCTTCAAAAAATAATGAAAAAATACATATTATTACTTCTTTTCTTGATTTACACAGGTTTTGCAGAGGCTCAAAAAGAAGTTATTGTATATTCTAGTCTAACAAAATCAGAATTAATAGGAAAAAAAATTACCTTTTTAGAAGACAAACAAGGAACACTAACCATTGAAGATATACAAAAAGAGAAATATCAAAACCAGTTTCAAAATCATACTAAAGATGTTTTTGCAACCCTTCCTTCTTCGTCTATTATTTGGATAAAAACAACTATTCAAAACCAAACAAATAAAGACTTATGGATAGAAATAGGCAAGTCATTTTCTTGTTGGAAAATTGATTTTTATCGTCCAAATAAAGAGGGAGAGTATCAAAAAGCGATTCTTACTGGAGCAGCACGACCTTATGAAAATAGAGAGTACCCAACCAATTTTTTTTGGTTAAAATTAGCACAAGAAAAGGATACCCAAACCAAAACATTTTATGTCAAATTAGAAAGCAATGTAACCAAAACATATCCTCTTAAAATAGGAACTTTATTAGCACTCTCGCAAGATAAAGTTTGGACTGATAGTGTTACAGCAGCTTTTATAGGTATAATGTTTATTATGACATTTTATAATTTGTTTTTGTTTTTTTCAACAAAAGATTTGATATATTTTTTATATACAATATATGTTTTTTTATCTTTTTTTGTGTTGTGTTTTTTAAACGGTTATCCTATTTTTACAGATACGTTTTGGTGGACAAATAATATTTTTTGTATAGGAGTGTTGAGTTCTTCTGTTTCTATATTTGCAATTTATTATTTAGAATTAAAAAAAGAAGCACCTCTTATATATAAGATAGTTATAGGGCTGAGTAGTATTTCGTATATTGTTTTGCCTCTGTTAAATATTATGGGAGTGGATAGTGTTCATTTAGCAATGCCATTTCAAACAGTAATTTTGATACTTTCTAATACAATTGTAATTACAAGTGCCTATTTGTGGTATAAAGGAAATAAAAAAGCAAGATTTTATACAGTGGGCTGGTCATTTTTAATGCTAGGTATTATTATTTTTTTATCAGCACTCAATGGAATAATTGAGTATAATTTATTTACAAGTAATGCTATGTATTTTGGACATAGTTTGGAAGTGCTATTATTCTCTTTAGCTTTGGCTGATAAATTAAACACAGAAAAAAAAGAAAGACAACTTGTTCAAGAAGAAAATATAAGGCTTATTAATCAGCAAAAACAAGTACTAGAAATAACAGTAGAAGAACGAACCAAAGAGCTTCAAAATTCGAATTTAGAGTTGCAATCTTCTGAAGAAAAATTACGAAGACAAAAAATAGAAGTAGAACATTCTTATAAAGAATTACAGACAACTCAAAAGCATCTGATTCAGTCTGAAAAAATGGCTACGTTGGGACAACTGGTCGCTAATATTGCTCACGAAATTAATACACCTTTAGGAGCAATTTATTCTTCTTCAAGTAATATTGAAGCAATTTTATTAGAAACACTACCTACTTTTTCTACTTTTATCAAAAAATTAGATAAAAAAACACTTTCTGTTTTTAACAAGCTCTTAGCATTTGCTATCAAAAAAAATAGTATTCTTTCTACTAAAGAGAAAAGAAAAATAAAATATCAACTAATAGAAGAATTTGAAAAATTAGACATCGAAAATAGTGACTATTATGCCGATGTAATTATGGATATGAATATCCAAGAGCAAAAAAAGTTAATCATAAACCTCTTGCAGTCAAATCATTCTGAAGAATTTAAAAAAGAAATTTTTGAAACAATTTTTAGAATTTCTACTATAATTCGAAGCAACAAAACAATAAAAGAAGCTACTAACCGAGCAGCCAAAACTGTTGTCGCTCTCAAAAATTTTGTGCGTAAAGATTATACCCAAGAAAAAGTAGAGGTTAATCTAAATGAAACCATCGAAACCACACTGACACTTTATCATAATCAAATAAAACAAGGTATTGATTTAAACTGTACTTTGGTAGAAGTTCCATCTTTTTTGGGTTATCCAGATGAGCTTATGCAGGTTTGGACAAACCTAATTCATAATGCTACACAGGCAATGAAAAATAAAGGAAAATTAATCATTTCTAGCCAGTTGAAAGATGATGAAAAAGTAGTTTTGATTTCGATGCAGGATACAGGAGAAGGAATACCAAAGAAAATACAAGACAAAATCTTTGATGCTTTTTTTACAACAAAATCTGCAGGGCAAGGAAGTGGATTAGGATTAGATATTACTAAAAAAATTATCGAAAAACATAATGGTAAAATATGGTTCGAAACCCAAGAGGGAATCGGAACGACGTTTTTTGTCGAATTGCCTTTAAAATAAATAAAAAATACAACTTATTTTTAAATAAATTAAAATGAAAATCCTAAGAAATAGTATAAAAATAGGGATTCAACACACCACAACAGCACAAGAAAAAAGAGCTATCAAGATTGTAAATGTAGTTACTCTTTTGGTTACTTCTATGTGTCTTTTTCTGTTGTTTTTGAAGCCTTTTTATTATCAAAAAGCAATAGAAAAACTGTTTTTTGTACTGATTGCTATCATTATTGTTGGTGGAGTTTCTCTTCTATTAAATCATCTGGGAAAGCTATTGATAAGCAAATTATTATTTCTACTTATCATAAGTGGAGCTATATTTTATGCTACCTCTTCTTTTACTTTGGATACATTAAATGTGGTAAGTTTTTTATTTCCAATTCCTCTTGCAGCATTATTATTTACTAAAAAAGAAAAAGTATGGCGTACTATTTTTTTTATTATTCCTTTTGTTTTGTTTGCCATTTTGGAGGCAACTGATTATCAAGTTTTCGAAACATTAGTAATGCCAATAGAACAAGTAAAACAAGGGCGTTGTATTAATATGATTTTTAATATGATTATTCTTTTGTCTATTATTATTGTTTTTACTTCTGACATGGAAAAAAATGAAAATCAACTAGAGCAAAATATCAAAGAATTGCAAAGAACACGAGCCAGCCTAGAAATACAAGAAGAATTAGTAGCATCTCAACTAGAACTAAAAATCAAAAATGAAGAATTACAAGCCTATGAAGAAGAGCTGCAACAAAATTTGGAAGAGCTAGAGAGTACAAATGAACAAATTCAAATCATTAAAAAAGAAATAGAAGCTAAAGAATTAGATTTAAGAGCCTTGATAGACAATACAGAAGATATAATGTATTCTATGGACACAAATTATTGTTTTATTACTGCAAATCAGACAATACTTAATCAGTATGCAGCAGGTGGTATCAAGATAAAGAAAGGTATGTCTGTCATTGATTTAGCAGAAACAGAAGAAATCAGAAATGAATTTAAGGAATTGTATGATGTTGCTTTGATAAAAGGAGAGCGAATAACAGTACAGCGTGATTACAGCAATGAACAAACAGGTGTTGCATTTTATGAGTTACATATTAATCCTATTATTGATAATCAAAAACAAATTATTGGATGTTCAGTATTTATACGAGATATTACCGAACAGCAGAATAAAGAAAAGAAAATACAACTTCAAAATGAAGAATTGCAAGCCTCTGAAGAAGAGTTACAACAAAATTTGGAAGAGCTACAAGCAACTCAAAATTATCTGCTTCAAGCACAAATTGAACAAGAGAAATTTGTTAGTTTGGTAGATAGAGTAGATGCTTTTATTGTTATCACAGATTTGGAAGGAAAAACACAATATCTAAATCAAAAAGGAAAAGAAATATCTGGGTATGATAAAGATTATAAGGGAAAGGAAATGATAACAGCCTTTCATGATGAAGTAGGAATAAAAAATGCTCAAGAAGTTATTATTCCTGCTGTAATGCAAAATGGAACTTGGAAGGGAGAACATCAACTTCAAAACCACAAAACCAAAAAAAATATCACTACACTAGCAAATGTATTTTTAATTTATGACTCAAATACACAACAACCCATTGGTATTGCAACTGTTCAGAAAGATATTACAGAACGAAAAGAAAAGGAAGAATATAACCAACTCTTACAATCTCTTATGGATAGCACCTCTGATGCAGTACAAGCAGTTACAGTTGATGGGCAGTTTGTATATATGAATAGTGTGGCAAGAAACAGATTGGGCTTTCATAATAAAGATATTGGAAAATATAGAATAGAAGATGTTGAGGAAACATTCAAAGATAAAAGTGTATGGAAAAAACATATAGAAGATGTAAAAGCAGTAGAAACCTTTTTCTTTCAAAGTATCAATACAAACAAAATGACTTCTGAAAAATATCCAGTAGAAATAGCTATAAAATATACAGAAATAAATAAAAAAGGCTTTATGGTAGCTGTATCTAGAGATGTAACTCAACAACAACAAAAAGAAAGAGAGATACAGTCACAAAACGAAAGATTACAAACTTCTGAAGAAGAACTACAACAAAACCTTGAAGAGTTACAAGCCACACAAGAAATATTAGAAAGACAAAAAAATGATATAGAACATTCTTATAGAGAACTCAAAACCACACAAAAACAACTCATTCACTCCGAAAAAATGGCAAGTTTAGGGCAGCTTGTAGCCAATATTGCACACGAAATCAATACACCTTTGGGGGCTATTCGTTCTTCTTCAGGTAGTATTCAAACAATATTATTACAAGTTATACCCCAACTACCTTTTTTTATCAAAAAAATAGACAAAAAAACCTTGCTTGTTTTTACTCAATTTGTTAGAAAATCAATTAATAAAACCAATCAATACTCTAACCGAGAACAAAGAAAAATTAAGTATCAATTAGTAGAAGAACTAGATAGTTTTTCGATAGAAAATAGCGAGTATTTAGCAGATTTAATTATCAGTATGAATATGTATCAAGAAAAAACATTGGTTAATTTTTTGCTACAATCAGAGCATCAACAAGAGTTATTTAATGTGGCATACCAACTCTTTACTATTTTAAAAAGTAATCAAATTATTACAGAGGCTACCAATAGAGCTGCAAAAACTGTTTTTGCACTCAAAAATTATGCTCATCAAGACCATACAGAATACAAAACAGAAGTAAACCTAAAACAAACATTAGAAACTACACTCACACTTTATAATAATCAAATCAAACAAGGAATTGAGATAAGATTAAATTTAGAAAAAATACCACTCTTTTTGGGTTACCCTGATGAACTCACACAAGTTTGGACAAATCTTATCCATAATTCTGTACAGGCAATGAAAAATAAAGGACAATTAACTATCTCTACACAAAAAAATAAAAATAAAATAATCGTTTCGATAAAAGACACTGGGAAAGGAATCCCAAAAGAAGTACAAGGCAAAATATTTGACGCATTCTTTACAACCAAAAATAGAGGAGAAGGAAGTGGCTTAGGCTTAGATATTGCCAAAAAAATTATAGAAAAACACGATGGGAAAATTTGGTTTGAAACCCAAGAACAAATCGGAACTACTTTCTTTGTCGAATTACCTATGATATTAAGCCCAAAAGTTTAAAATGGAGAAATTAAAAGCCATATTACATCTTATCGTCTATGGAGATGATAACAGAAAATATCCAGAAACATATTTTGAAGAACAAAGCTATCAGTGTGCAAGACTTTTACCTCTTGTTAGCCTAATCTTTGCCTTTATTTGGCTAGGTTATATTCCCTTAGATGCAGAATTATATCCAGATATAATAGCCATACGTTACCTAAGAATTGGACTTTCCATAATTAGTCTTATTATTTTTGGATTGTATTGGGTACCTTTTTTTAGAAAAAATTCTATCCATCTAATAACAATATTGGGTGGGTATGCTGCAGTTAGTACAGCAATTATTACTGGACTTACCAAAGGCGACCCTTCTTATATGGGAGGATTTTGTATGGTTGTGGTTGCATCATTGTTTGTTCCTCTGCGAACTACTATTTATTATGCAGTCATGATTTTTGCCTTAATTTGCTTTTTTACTACTTTGGTAATCTTAGAGGTAGATATTCTAAATGATATTTCAAAATATAGCTTAAATGATTTGTTGAGCGCAATAGTAGTAGCATTCTTATTGGTTTTTTTATTAGATAGAGATAGGCGTTCTTATTACAATAAGTCAAAAGACAGAGAAAGACAACGAATACAAATACAAGGACAAGCCATAACAATTAAAGAAAGAAATAAAAAATTAGAACACCAAAAAATAGAAATAGAAGATGCCTATAAAGAGCTTCAAACTACACAAAGACAACTTATCCAATCCGAAAAATTAGCAAGTTTGGGACAATTAGTTGCAAGTATCGCACACGAAATAAATACTCCTTTGGGAGCAATTCGTTCCTCTGCCGATAGTATCGAAGAAATTTTGTTGGATACACTCCCCAATTTTGCTCAGTTTATCAAAAAATTAGATAACCAAACATTGTTTATTTTTGATGAAATGATACAAGTCGCAACACAAAAAATAGATACACTTACCTCAAGACAAAAACGAACCTTAAAATATAAACTCATAGACCAATTAGAAAAATCAGCTATTTCTGATGCCGAAGAGTTTGCAGATTTGATTGTAAGTATGAATCTACAAGAAGAAAATAAAATATTTATGACCTTGTTGCAACTAAATCAACCAAAACAACTCATCAAAGATGTACTCCAGACAGCCTATCAGCTCACTACCATAATCAAAAGTAATCAAACCATAAAAGAAGCAACAAATAGAGCTGCCAAAACTGTTTTTGCACTCAAAAATTTTTCAAGACAAGAAAATACAGAAGCAAAGTCAGAAGTAAAAATAAATGAAACACTAGAAACAACACTTGTATTGTATCATAACAAAATTAAGCAAGGAATTGAAGTAGTTTGTCATTTAGAAGAAATTCCAGTGTTTTGGGGATACCCAAATGAACTTATGCAAGTCTGGACAAATCTAATTCATAATGCAATTCAGGCAATGCACAACAAAGGAAAACTGACCATTACAAGTCAATTAAAAAATAAAAAAGTACTAATTTCTATAAAAGATACTGGAGATGGAATACCAAAAGAAATTCAAGAAAGAATATTTGAAGCCTTCTTTACAACCAAAATTGCAGGAGAAGGAAGTGGACTAGGATTAGATATTACACAAAAAATAATAGCAAAACACAATGGGAGTATTTGGTTTGAAACACAAAAATATGAAGGAACTACATTCTTTGTCGAAATTCCCACCAACTAAAAAACCAAAACAACAACCTAATGCAAAACTTGCAAAACAAAACGATTTTTTGTAATTTTGTACCTAATTAGGAAACAACTACAATGGAAGGCAGAAAAAGCCTTCCATTTTTGTTTTATTTTATTCTAGGTGTATTTATTTCAATTTGATTTATTTGCATAAAGAATAAAAATTAAATAAAAGGCTGTTTTTAAGGATTAATTATCTGATATTCAGAAATTTATATCCATAATTATTCCTATATATTACTTCTGACTTCTAAAACCTAACTTCTGATTTTATTTATATGGCTGATTCAAAAACAGAACAAATCAATTCTATTAAAGAAAAAATTAGTCACTTTATCCAAAAAGCAACTTCCAAAGAAGCAACACAAGAAGGAAACGAACTTTTTGATTTTGCACTTTCAACTCATATTTTCTTATTAGAAATTCAAATTTCAAAAACCAGAACACCAAAAATAATCATAATTATTGATGGTGATAATGGAGTAGGAATTGCTGATTGTGCAAGTGTAAGCCGAAAAGTGGGAGCTTATTTTGAAGAAGATGATTTGTTTGGAAAAGATGAAAAAGGAGAAGACAAACCCTATAATTTAGAGGTCACTTCACCCGGTATTGATTATGGATTGCATGTCTTTAGGCAATATCCTCAACACATAGGGCGTACTTTAGAGTTCGAATTAAAGGACGGAACAAAAAAAATAGGAAAGTTTCAAGCCATAGAAGAAGACAAAGAAGGCAAAACTATTTTTCTTTTTACCGAAGAATATGAAGTAGCTGAGGGAAAAAAAGGAAAGCTAAAAACAAAATACAAACCTGCTACTATTCATTTTGAAGAAATAAAAGTAGCACACGTGCAAATATCATTCAAAAAAAAATAACGTAGAAAACAGTTTCCAACTGTTTGAATAAAACATAAAAAAATGAGCATAGAAACTTCAACACTAATAGAATCTTTTGCAGATTTTGCAAGATTAAAACGCATCGACCGTCCTACAATGATTCGTATTTTGGAAGATGTTTTTCGTACACTTATTCGTAGAAAATATCGTTCAGATGAAAACTTTGATGTTATTGTTAATATCGAAAAAGGCGATTTAGAAATTTGGCAATACAGAAATATTATTGCAGACGACGAACCAGAATACGACGAACAAACCGAAATTCGTCTTACAGATGCAAAGGTAATCGAACCTGATTTTGAAGTAGGAGAAGATGTAGCACAAGAAATCAAAATTGATGACTTTGGGCGCAGATTAGTACAGACAGCTCGCCAAACACTTATACAAAAAGTAAGAGATTTGGAAAAAGATTTATTGTATCAAAAATACAAAGAATATGTAGGCGAAATAGTTACCTGTGAAGTCTATCAAGTACTCAAACGTGAAGTAGTGTTGCAAGATAATGAAGGAAAAGAATTAAGCCTGCCAAAAGGAGAACAAATTCCAAAAGACCGTTTCAGAAAGGGAGATAGTGTTCGTGCTGTTGTTCATCGTGTCGAAATGCAAAATGGAAATCCAAAAATTATTCTTTCACGTACTGCACCTCTATTTTTAGAAAAATTATTCGAATCCGAAATTCCAGAAATTGAGGAAGGAACAATAGCAGTCAGAAAAGTAGTCAGAGAAGCTGGAGAACGTGCAAAAGTAGCCGTAGAATCATTTGATGACCGTATTGACCCAGTGGGAGCATGTGTAGGAATGAAAGGCTCACGTATTCATTCAATCGTAAGAGAACTCTGTAACGAAAATATTGATGTAATTAATTATACCGAAAACCTTGAATTACTTATTTCTCGTGCGCTTAGTCCTGCCAAAACAAGCTCTATGAAAATAGATGAAGCAAATGCTCGTGCTGCTGTTTTCTTGAAGCGTGACCAAATTTCGCTTGCCATCGGAAAAGGTGGGCAAAATATTCGTTTGGCTGGAAAACTCGTCGATTATGAAATTGATGTATTTAGAGAAGAAGCCGTAGATGATTTTGAAGACGATGTAGATTTGTCTGAATTTAAAGATGCTATCGATGAATGGATTATCGAAGAATTTCATAAAGTAGGGTTTGATACAGCTAGAAGTGTATTGGAATACAACAGAGAAGATTTGATTCGTCGTGTAGATTTGGAAGAAGAAACCATTGATTTTGTTTTGGAAGTCTTAAAAAAGGAATTTGAATAATACTAATTTTAGGCTTAAAATAAGCAAAACCAAAATCAAAAAAGTGTAGAATAATTCCCACAAATTGTTTCGTGGGAATTTATTCTTTTACATAAAAAAATAAATATTTGCTTTTTTTTACGATTTTAGATTAATTTTTCTAAAAATTATCGTATTTTTGTATAATAATCTCTTTTGAAACGATTAAGACCAACGTCTTTTCAAAACAACAAAGAGAAACAAAAACATATTTATTCAACAATTCATATACAACTGCACCATTATAAAAAAGGTCAGTTTATTCATCAAAACCCAATAACCTTTCAAAAAAAACTTAATTAGTTTATAGAACAGACCCTCCTAAAATCACTAAAATTTAACTATTACTTAGGAGTCAAAAGTAGGCAACTCATCATTTTTAGAATTTTATTGACCTTTTTATATCTTTTTACAATTCTATTTTTAACAATAAAAATATACCAAAAATAAAGAGTATTTTAAGGATAATGCTTTCAGAAGATAGGCTAAAAGTCGCCCCACAAAAAATTTATGGCAGAAAATAAAAAACAAATGAGGCTCAGTCAAGTCGCCCGAAAATTAAATATCGGACGAAATACTATTGTCGAACATCTACGAAAAAAAGGACACGATTTGAAAGGTAATCCCAATGAACCTATCAATCAGGAAATGTATGCAATTTTGGAAAAAGATTTTGAAGGCTCACTCAAAAACAGGAGAGAAGCCTCTAATATCAAAATAGGAACTACTTCTGCAACAGGCAAAACTATCGACAAAGATACAAAAGCCAGTACTCAAAAAGAGCAAAACCAAGAGCCAGAACAAGAAAAAGAATTGATAATAAAGGGAGGAAGTATAAAGCCTGATGCTCAATCTACAAAGGAACAAGAAACCAAAAAAGTAGAAAAGAAAAAAGCAGAACCAGAAACATTTACTACTGATTCACATCAAATGAAAGTAGTAGGAAAAGTAGATTTAGATAAGTTTAATAAAAAGAAAAAAGGAACAACTCAAAATACTAAATCTACCAAAAACAAACCTGCTAATACAAACAAACCAGCAGAACAAAAAGAAGTAAAACCTATCAATACAAAAACAATCATAAAAGAAGAACCCAAAACAAAGCCTATAAATAAGACAACTACCGAAACTCCTACAAAAACAGTTACTCCTTCGTCAGTTAAAAATGCAGATAAGAAAACGGTAGAAAAAGAAATGCCTAAAAATCAAAATAAAACAGAAGCTAAGAATAAGCAAGAGAAAAAGACAACTACAAAACCTTCTCAACAACCTTCTTCTAAGCAAAGTTCTAAAACGCCTGCTTCCAAAAATAATAATGAAGGAAAGAAAATTGAAGGCGCAAAACAGAACACAAAAGACAACAAAAAAGAAGATAAAAACAGCAATAACAAAACAAATGCTCAATCTTCCAATAGAAAGGACAACAGAAATTCGGACAACAAATCCAACAAATCTCAAAATCCTCAAAATAAAATAAATAAATCAAAAGAAGATTCTAAAAAAACGAATCAAAATAAGGAAACTATCAAAGATTCAAAAACTTCTGCCACAAAAACACCTGAAACAAAAGAGGGAGAACCAAAAGGCAAAAAAGAAGAAAAAGATGATTTTGTTTCTTCGCAAGGAGATAAATTACCAGGGCTTAAAGTTGTAGGTAAAATAGATTTATCGTCTTTTTCTAAAAAGAAAAAATCATCTTCCGATGATAAATCTGATGATGGAACTCGTCGTCGTCGTCGTCGCAGAAGAAGAAGAAGAGGAGAAGGAGAAGGCTCTTCAGATAGCAAACCTCAAGATTTGACTAAACTGAACACAAGCGACAAAAACAAAACAAAAACAACTACTACCACTACTAATAAACCAAAAACAGAGTCAGAAGCAAGTAAAAGGCGTAAGAAAAGACGCAAAGAGCCTTCGGCTAAAGAAGTTCAAGAACAAATCAAGGCTACACTGGCTCGCATGAATACAGGTTCTGGAAAAGGTGGACGAGGTGGAAAAAGAGGTAGTAGAAGAGATAAACGTGAGGCTCGTGAAAGCGAACAAAACGAAGTCAAAGTAGAGAATAAGTTAATGAAGGTTACAGAGTTTATTCCTGCAAGTGATTTTGCGAATTTACTTGATGTATCTATCAATGAGCTTATTTCTAAAGGTATGGGATTGGGCGTAATGATTTCAATCAATTTACGTCTTGATGCCGAAATTATTACACTTCTTGCAGACGAATTTGGGTACGATGTAGAGTTTACATCTGCCGAAGAAGAAACAGAAGTAGTTATCGAAACTGAAGACAAACCAGAAGATTTGGAGCATCGTGCGCCTATCGTTACCATTATGGGACACGTCGACCACGGTAAAACTACTCTTCTTGATTATATACGAAAAGCAAAAGTTGCAGACGGTGAAGCTGGTGGAATCACACAGCATATCGGAGCATACAACGTAACTTTAGATGAAGGAAAAGAACTTACTTTCTTAGATACACCAGGTCACGAAGCCTTTACAGCTATGCGTGCAAGGGGTGCAAAAGTTACCGATGTGGTTATTATTGTGGTAGCAGCAGACGATGGCGTGATGCCTCAAACTCGTGAAGCAATTAACCATGCCAAACTTGCCGAAGTGCCTATTGTTATTGCTATCAATAAAATAGATAAAGAAGGAGCTAATCCAGACCGAGTGAAACAAGAGCTTGCAGATATGAATGTTCTTGTAGAAGATTGGGGTGGAAAGTATCAATCTCATCATATTTCTGCAAAGAAAGGTGAAGGTATAGATGATTTGTTAGAAGGTGTGCTTTTGGAAGCCGAAGTATTAGAACTCAAAGCAAATCCAAACAGAAATGCAGCAGGAACAGTCGTAGATGCCTCTTTGGATAAAGGGCGTGGATATGTAGCCACTACAATCGTACAAAATGGTACGTTGAAAGTAGGAGATGTAATTTTGGCTGGTTCGCATTTTGGTAAAGTACGTGCAATGATTGACCATTTGGGCAACCGTTTAGAAACTGCACCACCATCAACACCCGTTCAAATTTTAGGTCTTGACGGTGCGCCACAGGCTGGAGATAGATTCAATGTAATGAAATCGGAACGTGAAGCAAAAGATATTGCTACTCGTCGTGAACAGATTTTGCGTGAGCAGTCTATCCGTGCTACTCGTCGTCTTACACTTTCTGATATTAATAGAAGGCTTGCTATCGGCAATTTCCAACAGCTCAATCTTATCATCAAAGGTGATGTTGATGGTTCTGTGGAAGCATTGGCAGATTCATTGCAAAAACTTTCTACCGATGAGGTAAATGTAAATGTAGTAATGAAAGGTGTAGGTCAGATTTCAGAATCGGACATCAACCTCGCTACTATTTCAGATGCTATTATTATTGGTTTCCAAGTTCGTCCGTCCCGTAATGCTCGTGCATTGGCAGACAGAGAACAGGTAGAAGTACGTCTGTATTCAGTTATTTATAAAGCGATTGATGAAGTGAAGTCGGCTATTGTTGGTCTTCTTGCTCCAAAAATTGAAGAGGATATTGTGGGTACAGTTGAGATTCGTGAAACTTTCAAAGTTTCTAAAGTCGGTGTTATTGCTGGTTGTATGGTTACAAGTGGCAAAATTAAGCGTAACAACAAAATCCGAATTATTCGTGATGGTATTGTTATTCACGAAGGAGAAATTGAAGCTCTGAAACGTTACAAAGACGATGTACAAGAAGTCAAATCTGGGTTTGAGTGTGGTATTTCTGTCAAGAATTACAACGAAATTCAAATTGGAGATGAGATAGAATCGTTTGAAGAAAGAGAAGTCAAGCGTACTTTTGAGGAACTCAAAAATGCAAAGCCTGAATCTAAAGAAGAAGAATCTAAAGAAAAAGAAACAAAGTAAGAATTGTTTCTCAAATTATATAAAACAAGAAAGCATTTCTATTTATTTAGGAATGCTTTTTTTATTTTAACTCTCGTTGATGGTTTCATTTGAATCTCAACGACGGTTTATTTTATTCTGAAAATTAATGAAAAATAAATCTACTTTCCAAAAACTAAAAGAACGTATCAAAATTGCCTTTGAGGTTCGTCTGTGTCATTTTATTGATAAATTAGTTATTGTTTCTACAAAATACAAAGTAGAAAAAAATTCTCTTCTTATTATTCGTTTAGATGCGATTGGAGATTATATTTTGTTTAGAAATTTTTTAGAAGAAGTAGCAAAGGACAAAAAATATCAAAATTATAAGCGTGTTTTGTGTGGAAATCAAATGTGGAAACCTTTGTTTGAAGAATGGGACAAAGAAACAGTAAATGATGTAATTTGGATTGACCGAAAGAATTTTTATCAAAATCCTTTTTATAGATATAAAAAGCAAAAGGAAATCAGAAAACAAGGATTTGAGATAATAATAGAATCTACTTATTCAAGATTATTGCTTTTTGGAGATGCCATTGCAAAGGTTTCAAGTGCAGAAAAACGAATTGGAAACGAAGGAAATACAGATAATTTAATAGAAAAAGAGAAGAAATTAGCTGATAGTTTTTATACTCAATTATTACAAACTCCCAAAAAACCAGTCTTTGAGTTTGATAGAAATAAAATTTTCTTTGAGCAGTTTTTAAATCAAAAATTAGAAATAAATGCGCCTTCTTTAATTGATAAAATAAATATAAAAGAAAAAAAGCAAAATCAAATTGCTCTTTTTATTGGTGCAAGTGAAGTTTATAAAACGTGGCATTTCGAAAATTTTGCAAAACTTATCTTAAAATTGCATACCAAAAATAATAAGCTAGAATTTATTTTGATTGGAGGAAAAAATGAACAGATTTTAGCAGAAAATATAATTGATTTTATAAGAAAAAAAGAAAATAATTTTGAAAATCAAAGTAAGATAAATAACCTTACAGGAAAGACAACTCTAATCGAACTCACTCAAAAAATAGCAGAAAGTAATTTATTAATTACAAATGAAACAGTCGCTTCACATCTTGGGGCAGCCACAAAAACAAAGACAATTTGTATAGCCAATGGAAGGCATATTGGTCGTTTTAGTCCGTACCCAAACGATTATAATTTACCTATTTCCTATATTTTTCCTCCCAAAATTGAAAAAGAATTACAGCAGAATGATAAAGAAATAATTTATCAAAAATACTGTAACTCTATGGGAATGGATATTAATGAGATTGGGGTTGAGAGGGTTTTGGGGGAATAATAAAAGTATTGGATTAGTATTTGTTCCATTAATTCAAAATTGGTCAATTAAAAAGTTACTACTACAAATCACTACAATCAACTTATATTACTTTAATATTATTCAATAATGAAATTCTGTTTTTTATCATTAATTTTCTTCATAGTTCTTCCTTTTTCCACACAAGCACAAGTTTCAGAAACAGAATATAAAGCTCTTGTTGAGTTTTACAAATCTACAAATGGCGACAACTGGCGCAATAATACTGGCTGGGATATTACACAAAATCCTAAAAAAAATACAGTAGATACTACGTGGTTTGGCGTAACGACTGACATGAACCCCAAAAAAAAGTCAAAGGTTACCAAACTCCACTTTTTTGGAAATAATCTAAAAGGCAAAATTCCTTCAGAAATAGGTAATTTGATTCATTTAGATACACTTTATCTTGCTGCTAGTAATTTCAAAACCGTTCCTGTGGAAATAGCAAATCTAACAAATCTTAAATGTTTACATCTTGCTTCGAACAAATTAGAGTTTTTTCCTTCTCAATTATTGACACTCAAAAAACTGACAAGCCTAAGTTTGCGTAATAATGAATTTTATGCTTTTCCTTTCGGAATTACGAATATAAAGAGTTTGAAAAAACTAGAAATTGACACCAATCCAATAAAAAATATTCACGAAAGTATCGCTAATTTGACAGAATTAGAGGAATTAGATATTTCTGGAATGGAGCTTACAGAGTTTCCACTAGAAATAATAGGATTGACAAAATTACGCTCTTTAGATGTGAGTCAGAATAAGCTCAAAACAATTCCAAACGAAATTGAGAAATTAACCAATTTAGAGGAATTACATATAGGTTTTAATGATTTTTCTACTGGCTCGCTTGATGGAATTTCAAAACTTACTAAGTTGAATTTTTTGTCGGTGGCGAGTGCAAACTTAAAAACTATTTCGTTTCAATTAGAAAACCTCAAAAAATTAGAATGGCTTTCATTTAGTTATAATGAACTGACAGAGTTTCCAAGTCAAATTTCAAAACTTGATAATTTGAAAGAATTAATGCTTGATGATAATCAAATAACTACGATTCCAAATGAAATTGGTAATCTAAAACAACTCACAGTATTATACCTTGAAAAGAATAAAATTTCAGAATTGCCTTCTCAAATTTCAGTGTTGCAAGATTTAGAAGAAGTAAGATTGGGCAATAATAAATTTACTTCTTTTCCAACACAAATTATAGATTTGGAGAATTTGAAAGAATTAAAATTATCTAAAAATCAACTTGAAACTTTACCCAGCCAAATTTCAAAGCTCAAAAAACTAGAAAATTTATACTTGAATAATAATAAATTATCAACCCTTCCAAATGAGCTTACAACATTGAAAAAATTAGAAGAATTGGATTTGGGTTATAATAAATTTACTAGCTTTCCTCTTGTTATTTTGGAACTGCATAATCTAAAAGAATTATTACTAGCCAAATCTGAACTCAAAACCCTTCCCAAAGAAATAACGAAACTTAAAGAACTCAAAGAACTTGATTTGGATTCGAATCGCTTTGAAGTTTTTCCTAAGGAAATCTTAGAGCTTC
The DNA here is from genome assembly GCA_937136415.1 of uncultured Cytophagales bacterium. Taxonomy (GTDB): domain Bacteria; phylum Bacteroidota; class Bacteroidia; order Cytophagales; family Bernardetiaceae; genus Bernardetia. The sequence goes on from CAKZOK010000177.1 coordinate 24,565, forward strand.
CTAAAATGAAATATCTTCATTTGGAAAACAATAAAATAGCTTCAATTCCGAACGAAATAAGCAAATTAAAACAAATGTATATTTTGTCATTAGATGGAAATGAGATTTCAGAAGTTTCATTTCTTTATAAATTTTCTCGTTTATCCTTATTAGGCTTAACTAATAATCGTATTGAATTTGGAGAAATGGAAGAAATCAAAAAAGCATTGCCATTTTTGAGAAGTACTTATTTTAGCAATCAAAAATTATATAAAGTAGAAAAAAATGAAATTGAAGGAATAATCAATCAACCTCTAAAACTTAGTGCAAAAGCAACAGGTTCAGAAAATATATATCAGTGGTACAAATTAGAGGATATTAAAAATAATAAATCAGAGATAGAAATTAAAGGAGCAACCAAATCTACATTTTTAATTGAAGACTTTTCAGAAAAAAATAAAGGTATTTATTTTTGTAAAGTGAAAAGCAAACAGATAAAATATATAACTCTGCGAAGTGAAAATATAATAGTGAAATAGTTTTATCAATAAAATTACTACTACAATTAACGTGAACTCAGTATTTAATTTTTTGATTATCAATTTTTTAAAGATACTTATTATTTCTATCTAATAGGGTAGCATACGCTTTAGCGTGTGAATAGACGTACCGAATGCTTTAGCTTTCGGAAAATAACTACCTCAATAAAGATTAGGGTACATTTTCGCACGCTAAAGCATACGCTACAAAGAAAAACAATACCGAGTTCACGTTATAATTAATAATTATTTTTCACTTTTATTTTTTAATTAATAATGAAAATTTCATTGCTATCATTAATTCTGTTTATAGCTCTTCCATTTTCCATAAAAGCCCAAGTTTCAGAACAAGAATATAAGGCTCTTGTCGCAATCCATAAAGTCATAGACGGAGAAAAACGAAAAAGCTGGGATATTACACAAGACCCAAAAAATAATACCGTAAATAGTACTTGGTGGGGAATCAAACTAGATACCATAAAAAGTTCTACTATCAACTCGCCTCAAAATGCTAAGTTTAGAGTTGTCGAATTAGAGTTTTATCGCAACGAACTCAAAACTGTTCCAGTAGAAATTTCTTGGCTTATTCATTTAAAAAAATTATCTTTTCCTCATAATTGGATTGATGATTTGCCAGCAGAATTAGCTAATCTTGATAAATTGGAAGAGTTAGAAATAGATGATAATTATGGACTCAAACACTTTCCAAACGTAATTACAAAGCTAAAAAATCTGAAAGTATTGAAGTTTACAGATAGTTGGCTTACCAAAATTCCGAAGGAAATAGAAAACTTGAACATGCTGCAAGAGTTAGATGTATCACAAAATAAATTGAAAAAATTACCTAAGAATATCTCAAAACTAAGTAATTTAGAAAGCCTAAATTTATATCATAATAAGTTTACATCATTTCCAAAACAGATAGCTACTCTGACAAATCTAAAGGAATTGAATTTGAGTATGAATGAACTTGAAATTATTCCGTCTTTTATTGGAAATTATAGAGAAATGAGAGTTTTGAATATTAGTGCTACTCGCCTTACCGAAATTCCTGATACTCTTTCAAGTTTATTAAAGGTAGAAGAGTTGGATATTGGTTTTAACCGTTTGAAAGAGTTTCCTGTTTTTATAACTAAACTTACCAAATTAAAGAAATTAGATGTTTCGGCAACGCATACAATAAGTAAAATTCCATCTCAAATTTCAGCATTAAAAAACTTAGAAGAATTGAATGTAAGTTCAAACAAATTGTATAATTTTCCTGAAGAAGTAACGCATCTTACCAAATTAAAGAAACTAGATTTATCTTTTAATTCTATTTCAGATATTCCTTCTTCTATCAAAAATCTAAAAGATTTAGAAAGTTTGGACATAGCTGTAAATCAATTCTCATCTTTTCCTGAAGAAATAACTCTTCTTAACAAGTTAGAATATATACATGTAGCATCAAATTCTATCAAAACTATTCCTTCATCTATCGAAAAACTCACAAATTTAGAACAACTGAACTGTAGAAAAAATCCTTTATCAGCCGAAACAATCAAAATGATAGAGGAATCGAAAGTATTGAAATATATGACTTTTCTTTACGATGATTAACTTTTATTATAGAAGTTGTTTAAGAATGCTCATTGCAAACCCAATTCTAAGGAAAATAACCTAGCCTTTGTTGGTGTTTTAGCGTAGCGACACCAACAAATACATATACACGCACGTACAAAATTAATTCTTAAACAACTTCATAGTGTTACTTAATCTAAAATAACGCATCAAAAAATAAATTCTCATAAAAATTCCGTACTTTTGCACCAATTTAAAAATATAGCTTTATCAAAAGCAACCTTTAGTTTTACTCACTTCATAAATATTCAATATCAGCATGGCAGATAAAAAAATTCGTGTAGCAATCAACGGTTTTGGACGCATCGGACGTGTTACGTTTCGTGCCTTAATGAAAAAACCATCTATCGAAGTAGTAGCAATCAATGACCTAACAGATACAAAAACGCTTGCACATCTTCTCAAATATGATTCTGTTCATGGCAAATTTGACGGAACTATTTCTTCTACTTCAGATTCATTGACAATCAATGGAAATACAATCAAAGTAACAGCAGAAAGAGAGCCTTCAAAACTTCCTTGGAAAGAAAACAACATCGACGTAGTGTTGGAATCAACAGGCTTCTTTACCGACAAAAAAGCAGAAGGACATATCACTGCAGGAGCTAAAAAAGTAGTTATTTCTGCACCAGCAAAAGACGGCATCAAAACAGTTGTTTTGGGTGTAAATGATGAAATTTTGGAAGACAGCGATACGCTCATCTCAAACGCATCTTGTACTACAAACTGTCTTGCACCAATGGTCAAGATTTTGAACGACAAATTTGGTGTGGAGAAAGGATTTATCACAACTGTTCACGCCTATACTTCTGACCAAAAAATCCACGATGCGCCTCATAAAGACCTTCGTAGAGCAAGAGCAGCAGCATATTCTATCGTTCCTACAACGACAGGAGCTGCCAAAGCAGTTGGTTTGGTATTGCCAGAGTTATCAGGAAAGTTAGATGGTTGTGCTATGCGTGTGCCAATTCCAGACGGTTCTTTGACAGACCTTACCGTAATTTTGAAAAAAGAAGTTACAAAAGAAGAAATAAATGCAGCAATGAAAGAGGCTTCTGAAAACGAACTCAAAGGAGTTTTGGAATATACAGATGAGCCTTTAGTTTCGATTGATATTGTAGGAAATCCTCATTCTTGTATCTTTGATTCTGGTCTTACGTATGCTAGTGGAACGATGGTAAAAGTAGTCGGCTGGTACGACAACGAGTCGGGTTACTCAAACCGTTCGGCTGATTTGATAGAGAGAATTGGTTAATTATAAAATCCTCGTTGACGGCTTCATTTGAGCCTCAACGACGGTTTACTTTTTTAAACGAGGCTTTGCCCTCGTTGAGGATAGAAAACACAAAAAGACTCAAGCAATTATTTGTTTGAGTCTTTTTAGATTAAAGAATACAGTCGAAATGTGCTATTATTATTAAAATAACAGCCCTCGTTCAGAACGTACAAGACGAGTAGTTTTTCTAACTTTAAAGGTAGGCTGTTCAGAATTTCAAAAATTCTTCCTATAGTTTAATTTATAGTCATTTTCATTTTTTGATTTATAAATCAAAAATAGCAATTAAAATTTTATTCTAGCTGCATGGCAGCGTACCCTTTGTAGATTTTAATCA